>NZ_DAMAUC010000002.1:101370-155211 GCF_032079385.1 Anaerocolumna sp. | reverse complement strand
CGATATTTATTTTATATATATGGATAATATGGTCGATAAGGCTTTGTTGGAAGAAGATACATTGCGATATCTAATTTATCGAATGGATGATATGCCTGCCGAGAATCAATTTGATTATATTAAGGAAAAGGGGCTTAGAACTGCGGATATTTCCGAAGTAAGCACCTTAAATGAAGCCGTAAAATTCATACTGGGCGGGGATACCATTATACTGGTGGATGGCTTTGATAAGGCCCTAAAAGTTTCTAATAGACAAATGGCAAATAGAGGTGTGCCAAAGGCTGAAAATGAAGTAGCAGTCAGGGGCTCCAAGGAAAGCTTTAGTGAGGCTCTGCATATTAACAGGGTCCTTTTACGACGCAGAATTAAGGATACCAATTTAAAGATCGTGCAAACTACGGTAGGTACCAGATCTCAGACAGAGGTGGCAATTGTTTATATAGAAGGAGTTGCAAAACCAGAAGTAGTAGAAGAAATTCAACAAAGAATCAGAGATTTTGTTGTAGATGGTATCTTTGACAGCGGCATGTTGGAACAATTGACAGAGAGAAATGTGTATTCACCATTTCCTGAATTCCAAGCAACGGAACGGCCGGACAAAGCTGCTTCTGGCTTAATGGAGGGAAGAGTTGTATTAATAGTAGATAATTCACCCATGGTACTTTTATTACCAACCACTATGAATTCTTTTTTTCAAGCCTCAGACGATACTTATTCCAGATGGGAAGTTGCAACTGCCATACGAATACTTCGCTTCCTTGGTGCATTTATTACGATAGCCTTACCGGGACTTTATATAGCTGTGGTAAATTACCAGCCGGAGCTTTTATCCTCCGCTTTAGCTTTGTCTTTTGCTGCAGCAAGAGAGGGAGTACCATTCTCTGTAGTGTTTGAAGTGATCTTAATGGAATTTGCATTTGAAATGCTATTAGAGGCAGGAATCAGACTCCCCGGTCCAATGGGAAGTACACTTGGTATCGTAGGAGGACTTGTAATAGGTGATGCGGCGGTCAGCGCTAATTTAGTAAGTCCTATGGTAGTTATTATCATTGCAATGACTGCTATTTCAGCATTTACCGTACCAAATGAAGCTTTTGCAGCTGCTTTTCGATTGATTCGTTATCTTATTATAATATTGTCTGCTTTCTTAGGTCTATATGGCTTTGTACTTGGGTTTATGATTCTGCTGATTCATTTGGCAGGCCTAAAAAGTTTTGGAATACCTTACTTACTTCCCTTTGCAGCTTCTGGAATGGGAGGAAAGAGCGATGGGCGGGATGCTATAATCAGATTTCCTCTAAAAAAGTTAACGGACAGGCCAATTTATGCAAAAGATGATGCAAGAATAAGAATGGTTCGTAATCCGGATGAGGGGAAAAAGAAAAAGCATTAAGTCAGACAAGTTTTGTTTGAAACTGACTTCTATATATAAAAAGGTAAGCTGAGAAAGGCATGGTGTAGGCATGTTTTCAGATAATGAAAAAATTTCCTTAAGACAATTTAAACGAATTATCGTATTTGATTTATTTAGTATATCGGGTTTGATTATTCCAAGAATAGCTGTTGATTTTGCCGGCAGAGACGGATTTAGCGCTATTATTTTAGGAACCATCATTGCACTGATATATGCGGCAATAATAATATTTATAACAAAAAACCTCAATGAAAATTTCATGGATTATTCCATTCATAATGCAGGGCGGCTGCTTACCTTCATCATTGGAGCACTTTATGTAATTAAGCTGTTTGCCTGCTGTGTATTTGCTACCAGATTATTTGGAGAGGTTATTAATGAAACGTTGTTGGTGGATACAGATCCGAGGCTAATCATTATTATGCTTTTATTGATATCTGCTTATGCAGCTTCTAAAGGTTTTGAAGTAAGGGCTAGAATCGTAGAAGTGTTATACTTTATTGTCATCGTACCATTATTAATATTTTTAATATTAGGTCTAAGAGATGCGGACATGTCCAATCTTATGCCTATATTTACGGAAAGGCCTGTAGATATAGTTACAGGCGGCTATGCTGTGTTTTTAACCTTTAGCTTATTGGAACTTATCTTATTCACTGAACCATTTATACAAGTTAGTAAAACCAATGTAAGTAAAGAAAGAAGTATATTTTCTTATGTTGTACAAGCATTGATAATAGGCGGGATTATGGATATTCTTCTATTTATCATTACCGTTGGTATTCTTGGAATGGAGGAAACAAAAGAAAAGATTTGGTCCACTGTTTCCATTATTCAATTGATTAAACTGCCAGGTGGATTTATTCAAAGACATGACGCTTTAATTATATCCTTGTGGATGCTTAGTATATTTACAATAATCAGTGGATTTATCTTTTACATCAGCTATATATCCAAGAAGATATTTCATGTATCCACACAGAATTACTTGATTATACCAATTATTATACTTATATTTGGAGCTTCCGTTATTCCTATGGATGCAGAAAAAAATTATGAATACTTTGGAAAATACATGATGTTTATAGGAATTCCTCAATCCATTATACTGCCTTTAATTGTAATACTAATTGGAAAATTAAGAAAAATGAGTAATGCCAAAGCAGTGGCAAGATCTATTCTTATACTGGTAACTTTATTTACAACTATATCGTTAACCGGCTGCGGAGATATGACGGAAATAGAGGATAGAAATTTTGTTCAGGTTATGGGAATTGATTTGGAAGGTGAAGAAATTAAGGTTTATTATGTTATGCCGGATTTGGAGGCAATAACCGGACAATCTACGAAAGACTCAGAAAAGTTAATTGTTGAATTAAAAGGTAAGGACTTCTTTGAAATAGAAGATGAGTATCAGCTGCAGTCCCCAAAACGTCTGGACTTTAGGCATATAAAAGCTATAGTACTTGGCAAGGATCTGGCAGAGAATAGCGAGCAGTTGGATGAATTGTTATTTTACATTGAAAATAACTATGAACTGGCAAGAAACACTTTAGTCTATTTGAGTGAAAAAAATGCAAAAGAGATTATTACGCTAAATGGCAGTGTTTCCGGTGGAATTGGTCAATATCTTGAACGGCTTTACCGAAATAATTTAATTAACATTGGTAAAACAGAAGTTAGTATCGGTGATTTAATATATGGGAAAAACAGTGATAATCTTATAATTAAAGTACCTATTTTGAGGCCTCATGAAAAATCTGTTGAAAATATTGGGCTGGCAGTATTTGATGAAAGTAAATTGGTTTATGAATTGAATGAAAGAGAGTCTGATTATATTAATATAGCCCATGGATATGGGAAAAATGTCCGTATCTATATAAGAGATAGGGAAGAGGATAAGCCAGAATATGTAATTAGAATCATCAATGTTTCCAGAAGTGCGGAGTTCTTCTGGGATAATGGTAAACCCAGGATGGCTTTTAAAATCAGTGGAAGTGGTCTGGTGGAAAAGGGGACAAAAAATACCAAGGGTATTACTGGGGCCGAAAATGATAAATATATTCATGAAATACAAACTTTGTGTAATAAGCAGATTAAGGGGAAGATTACAAGATTATTTGATAAGATTATGAAAGAAGAAAATATAGATATTTTAAACCTTTATCGGATGACTAGCCACAAGAATAAGGATATGTGGCTGGAATACGAACAAAAAGAAGAAGGGTTTATTCAGGATTTGGAATATACGGTTGAGGTGGATATGAAATTGAAATAGAATAAAGCTCGTAAGGCTGCCATAATTTTGAGACATAAATAATTTGAAGTTATGGTAGTCTTTTATTTTGATTTATTGTATAATAATGGTACGTGTTTTTACATATCGGATAGAACATAAGAGAGTGCTTTGAAACTCACTATGGTGATATAAACAGGGGGTTAGGGGATGAAGTTTAAATATATTGATATGGAAAACTGGAACAGGAAAGAACATTATCATTTTTTTAACCAATTTAGTTATCCTCATTTTAGTATTTGTGCCAATCTGGATATTACGAATTATTTTAAGTATATAAAAGAACATGATATTCCTTTTTTTCTGTCTATTACGTATCTAGCCAGCAAAACAGCAAATGAAATTCCGGAATTCCGGCAGAGAATAAGAGAAAATAAAGTAATAGAATATGAAATAGTCAGACCAGCCTTTACGGTTATGACAGAGACAAAATTATTTAGCTTTTGTACTGTTGATTACATAGAGGATTTCTATGCTTTTAAGGATTCTGCCATGGAAGCTATGGAAAAAGTAAAGAAAAATATAATTCTTAGTGATGAACCTGGTGAGGATGATTTATTGTATATGACTAGTATACCATGGGTTTCTTTTACCAGTATGGCACATCCGATTCAAATGAATCCAGTGGATAGTATCCCAAGGATCGCCTGGGGAAAGTATTTTGAAGAGAATGGAAGAATGAAACTTCCTTTATCGATTCAGATGCATCACGCTTTGGCAGATGGATTGCATGCAGGGGAATACTATAATATACTGCAGGAGATGATGGAACATCCGGATATTTAGGCTCTTATATAGCCCCGCTGACTATTTCTGAAATAGCCGTATTGCATATTCTGCTAATGGTTAAAAATATAATTAAGAATATGAGGAAAATAGAAAAAAGGAGCTGTTATATGATTGAAAAATTCTTTCAAAGCGATAATGTAGATGCTATTTATATAAGTATAATTATATTTGTATCAGTGTTTGTTTTGAATAAATTGAATAAAGTTTTATTTAGGAGTATATTAAAAAGGCATAATAAAATACATTTAAAATTCACTCGTTCTGTCATTACAGTACTAATTTATGTTGTGGGTGTACTGGCAATTTATAGACAGTTTTTCCCGGAAAAAAATTATATGAATACATTTATCACCAGTTCCGGTATAATTGTTGCTGTTGCAATATTTGCGGCACAAGAAAGTTTAAATGATATTCTAAGTGGAGTTATGCTTTCCTGGAGCCGGCCGTTTGAAGTGGGTGAACGTGTACAGATTCTTGGATTAAAGATTACAGGTATTGTAGAAGATATTACGGTAAGACATACTATTATCAGAACATTTAATAACTCTAAGATTGTGATTCCAAACAGTGTTATGAATAAGCAGATGATAGAAAACAATAGCAGCCAAGACAGCAGGGCAGGTAATTTCCTGGATGTGGTGATAAGCTATGAATCAGATTTGGATAAAGCTATTAGTATACTGGAAGAACTGGTTTCCTCACATGAACTGGTATTAATCACAGAACAGACTCCCGTTGCGGTTACTATTCGTGATTTAACGGACAATGGCGTAGCTTTAAGGGTACAGGTTTGGACCAGGGAAGTAGGAGAAAACTTTAAGACTTGCAGCGATTTACGAAAGAGTATGTTGGAGAAGTTTAAGGAAAATAACATTGAGATACCATATAAACAAGTTGAAATGATTAATAAAGCAGTTGAAAATCAAATGGATGAGGCCAACTAAAACGAGAAGGGTATAAATTCTTCTTATGTGCTGTCAGGCTTTAGTTTAGCTAAAAAACATAAGAAGATTACCATATTGAAGAGGCAGGGGAGACATATGAATAAAGTAAAAAAGATTCTGTTAATCTTAAATAATATTGTCTTAATTGGTTTGGGTATTATGATAGCTAATCTTTCTAATATCTCATACAGACATTCCAGATTAGGTATATATACCCAATCTAACAAATTGATTAATGACTTTTATTCAGAGTTTAACAAGGGTATTATCATTACATGGATCTGCTGGGGGGTGGCTTTTGCTTTTTCAATTTTGCAAACATATTTAGAATTCAGACGAGAAAATATTTCTAAAGGAAATAATGAATAAAGTTAAAATTAACTTGAATACGGATAAATTAAATTTATATATAGAATGTATTTCGTATTTTGTTTATACAAGCTAATAACTAATTTATGAATAGAAAGGAATAAGTGTAAAAACCTATGAAAGTAAAATCAAGTCAATACTTAGAACAAGTGAAACCACTATTAAAGGAACTGTTAAACAGTCTGCTGGAGGAGTTCTCTTATGCTTCTATTTTAGCAACGGACTCCAAAGGGAAAAATTATGCCGTATCCAAAAACGGTACTGTAATCAAGGAGGATAGCTTATTAAGCGGTCGGGGCTTTGTAGCCAAAGTGTACGATGGCAATAGTTATGGGGAATATTCTTTTAATGAAATTTCAGAAGGATCCATAGAAGATATTTTATACAATATTAAGTTTAGTCTAATGCCTCTGAAAGAATCCTTGCCGGAAGGTATAACAGAAAGCAAGTATAAAGAACTTCTTGATGAACCAAATGTGTTCAAAGAAAGTACAGAATACATACAAAATCCTGAAGAACTGGGAGATGAAAAAATCGTTGCTTTCATAACCAAGCTCAGTGAAGAAGGAAAACAATTTGATGATAAGATTTTAGATTGTATTGTTCGATGTAATTATCAGCAATATCATAAATTATTCTTATCCAGGAATAAAGATATGGAACAAAATGTTCTATGGACAACAGGCAGTATCATTATTTTGGCTTCCCGGGGAGAAGAAATTAAAAATTATTTTAAAGGCTATTCTAACCTTGGCGGAACAGAATTATTGGAGGAAATGAAAGATGATATTAAGTTTGTTGCACAGAATACATTAGAACTTTTAGAAAGTGAGCCGATTAAACCCGGTGAATACGATTGTATCTGCACACCGGAGGTTACCGGTATGATTGTACATGAAGCTTTCGGACATGGTGTTGAAATGGATATGTTTGTAAAAAAACGTGCTTTGGCTGAAAAATATATTGGTGAATATGTTGCTTCGAACTTAATTACCATGCACGACGGTGCTGCAGTAAAAGAAGCAGCTACCTATTTCTTTGATGATGAAGGGGTACCGGCACAGGATACGGTTATTATCGAAAAAGGTATTTTAAAACGTGGTATCAGTGACAGCCAATCTGCCATGTATCTGAACACTAAACCAACGGGTAACGGTAGAAGAGAAAGCTATGAAAGAAAAGCCTATACACGAATGACCAATACGTATTTTGAGGCAGGCAAGGATAAGTTAGAAGATATGATTGCCTCCATTCAGTATGGTTTCCTATTAGAAAATGCCAGCAGCGGCATGGAGGACCCAAAAAACTGGGGAATTCAATGTATGGTGAATATAGCAAGAGAAATCAAAGAGGGTAAATTAACCGGGAAGATTTTTTCACCAATTGTTATGACAGGATATGTTCCTGATTTATTAAAGTCAATCTCTATGATATCTGATACAACGGTTCTTTCCGGCGGAGGTTTCTGTGGAAAGGGCTATAAAGAATGGGTAAAAGTATCCGATGGAGGCCCATATATAAAGGCGAAGATTCGTCTTGGCTAGAATTGGTTAGATAAATTATGGATAAAAAAATAAAGAAAAGGATTGGTGATAATCTTGATTAATAGAATATTATCTGCATTAAAACAAAATAATATATCCACTTACCTGATTAATGAAGATATACAGGAAAGTGTGGAAGTGTTCTTTATAAAGAAACATTTGGATATGAGAAGAGAAAAGGAAGTACATCATTATACCTTAACTGTATACAAAGATTTTGAAAAAGAAGGAACTAAAATGAGAGGTTCCTCTACAGTGGGCATATATGCAGGAATGACAGACGAAGAGATTGCAGCAACGGTAAAAGATGCGTATTTTGCGGCTTCCTTTGTGAATAACCTATATTATGAACTACCATCAGGCAAGAAAGAAGACTGTGTTATATTGGACAGTTCTTTGGCTTCGGGAACCTTAGCAGATGCAGCAGGAACCATGACAGAAGCCTTGTTCGCAGAAGATACTTTTGAAGACACCTTCATCAACTCTGCGGAATTATTTGTGGAAAAGACAGTAAACCGCATTATAAATTCCAATGGTGTTAATGTGAGCTATGAAAAATATTTGGTAAAAGGTGAATATGTTGTACAATGTGTAACCCCTCAAGATGTTGAGACTTATCAGGATTTTGCTTATGAAAACCTGGATACACAATCACTTAAAGATAAAGTAAAACAGACATTGGAAATTACAAAGGCAAGAGCGCAGGCAACTACAACACCTGCTGCAGGGGAGTATACTGTAATTCTTTCCGGAAAACATGTAGGTGTAATATGTGAATATTATTTAAGCCATGCCAATACAAGTATGATTTATCCTAAATATTCAAACTATGCAATCGGTAACAATATACAGGGCCAGGATGTAACTGGTGAATTATTAAACATTACTTTAAAAGCCAAGGCACCTTACAGTAATGAGGGTATTCCCATGATTGACCGGCCACTTATTACTGACGGTGTACTGCAAAACATCTATGGAAACAGCCGTTTTGCTTATTATTTAGGGATTGAACCAACAGGTGATTACCGCAGTATTGCTCTTCCTTCCGGTACCAAAACTTTTGAAGAAATGAAGTCAGGTAAGTATCTTTATGTTTTGAATTTCTCTGATTTTCAAATGGATGACTTCTCCGGACATTTTGCAGGAGAAATCCGACTTGCACTTTTATGTGACGGAGAAAACGTAATTCCTGTTACAGGAGGTTCCATTAACGGTAACCTACTGGAGGCGCAGAAGAATTTGACTTTTTCAAAGGAAATGCAAAAAGAGATTGACTTTGAAGGACCCTATGCTGTACGTTTAGAGAATGTAAGTGTAGCAGGAGCTTAAAAGGCAGTTTTAATTGTGTGAAAAATATTTTATAGGCAATATTTAATGCGGGTAAGGAAGGAACCACCATGGCAAAACTTTATTTTAAGTACGGTTGTATGAATAGCAGTAAATCAGCAAACTTATTAATGATTAAATACAATTATGAAGAGCAGGGATTTCGGGTTGTGTTATTAAAACCCTCTCTAGATGACAGGGAAGGAAAATCAGTTATTAAATCACGTATTGGGATAGAAGCGAAATGCAATTTGGTTAACCCGGAAAGTTCAATATATAACTGTTACGATGCAGATAAAACAGATGTACTAATGATTGATGAAGCTCAGTTCTTAACGGAAAAGCAAGTAGATGAGCTATATAACATATCATTCAATATCCCGGTAATATGCTTTGGATTACTAACGGATTTTTCCCAACATTTGTTTGAAGGAAGCAAGCGGCTGATAGAACTGGCAGAAAGTATTCATGAAATAAAAACAGTATGCCAATGCGGAGCAAGAGCAAATTATAATGGCAGATTTGATGGTGAAGGAAATCTAATTACTTCCGGTGAACAAATTGTAATTGGTGGTAATGAGAAGTATAAAGCTTTATGTAAAAAATGCTATGAAGGGATGAGGAAACAGTCGCTGGTAAAAAGAAGAAGACAATAGTAGAAAGAATGCCACGATTTAAATTTTAAAAATTTATTTATTTTTGGTAGTATCACATTTGTGGACAGAGAAACAGGCTATTAACAGAGTAAAAAATCTGTAAATAGAGCAACACATCTGTAAACAAATGTGATACATAAATGGGTATAAGATGAACAGAATAGAAAAACTAAGAGAACATATAGACAAGATAATTGAACTTATTACAGATACAGAGCAACGCCGATGTGCGTATATACATTTGTATGGTGTGGCGCAGGCGTGTGGGCTCCTTGCAATGAAGCGTGGAGAAAATCCAGAGTTGGCAATGATGGCAGGTATGCTGCATGATTTGTATTCCTATTCACAGCTGGATTCAATAGAACATGCACACAAGGGAGCTGTATTTGCAAGAAAAATATTAGAGGAGTTACAAATCACTAATCAATATGAGACAGATATTATTTGTGAAGCGATTTATAACCATAGTGATAAAGAAAATATACATACTTCATTTAATGAGCTTCTAAAAGATGCAGATGTATTACAACATTTTTTAAACAATCCTACTCTTAAAGTAGCAAATCATGAACTGCCAAGAGTGGAGAAAATAGAAAAAGAACTGAGAATCCAAAACTAAAATAGTAAAACCATAAAGTACATGTCATTCAAAATGTAAATTTATAGAAAGCATAATCGAAGAAGAAATGGGATTGATAAGGATTCTTCCGGTTAAAATTGCAGCTTTTAAATTTACTTTAGAGTGGCATTATTTTTATATACTTTTAAGTAAAGTCTGTAGCATAAAGGTATGCGGAAGCCCGCTTTTTTAAAAAAGATTTGATTAATTTAACCTATAGTATATAATAGATTTAATAAGTTTTGAATGTCTAAGAGGAGAGAGGATATATGAATAATATAAAAGTTATAGCTGACAGTACTTGTGATTTGTCGAAAGACTTGTTGGAACGATATGATATTAGTATAATACCGTTATGTATAAATATGGATGAAATAAGTTATAAAGATGGAATTGACATAACGCCGGAAGAAATATTTGCATGGTCAGATAAGACTGGAAACACTCCTAAAACAGCAGCACCGGTTTTAAATGATGCCATTGAATTTATAAAACCATATGTGGAGGCGAATAAAGATATAATATTTATAGGTATCTCAGAAGACATGTCTTCTACCTGCAATGTAATACGGTTAGCAGGAGAATTTTATGATTATCATAAAATATATAGTATTAATTCCAAAAGCTTATCTACAGGAATTGGATTCCAGGTATTAAAAGCAGCAACTATGGCAGAGGAAGGTTATCCTGCGGAAGAAATTGTTCACTATATTTCGGAGGTCATGAGGGATAAAGTGAAGGCTAGTTTTGTAGTGGATACTTTAATTTATTTAGCCCGGGGCGGCAGGTGCTCTACTGTAACGGCGTTGATTGGCAATACATTAAGATTGAAGCCTATGATTGTTGTATCCGAGGGAAAGATGTCTGTAGGGAAAAAATATAGAGGCAGTCATAAAGCTGTACTTTTAAAATATGCCAATGATTTGAAAGAAAATTTATTAAATGCAGATACTGATAGAGTATTTATTACTCATTCTGGCTGTGATGATGAAACGGTTGAAGAATTGTGTAACTTTTTAAGAGAATTAAATGTATTTAAAGAAATTACTGTAACCCATGCGGGAGGCGTAATTACAAGCCATTGCGGGCCTGGAACATTAGGTATCTTATACGTTACCAAATAAACATTTAGGATAGGAGAGATTTATGAAAGTAACCAATGAAGTAGTGTTATTATATAATATTAACCCTGAGAAACTGAATAAAATAAGATTTTTTCTGGTCCGTATGGGAGTTAGAAATAAAATAATTACAAAAGATATGTATTTACAATCAATCGGTTCTCTTGCCGGTATTAAAGGTTTTGAAAAGAATAGGGAAGATTATACAGGAGAGGGTTTTACGGATGAAATGCTGGTTATGAGAGGCTTTACCAGCAAAAGAATTGATGAATTACTAAGATTATTTCGGAATAATAATATTGAAAAAATACCGTTAAAGGCAATCCTTACGGAACATAATATAGAGTGGAATTCTATGGAATTATATAAAGAATTGAAAGAAGAACATGAAGCAATGAAGGGATGACAGGGATTCTCTTAAGGAATGTTCTTTGAATTTGTATGTAAATGGAAAGCATATTCGCTTTATGTGGAGGTAACAAATGGAGCAAACATTTATGGTATCTATACCTATTCAGGAAGCAGCAGATATTATTTATAATGAAGTAGTTGACGGCAGCATTACCGGGGAAATAATTGACAAGTATGAGATTAGGGATGACGGAACTTTAAAGTGTATGGTTCAGGTGTTTGAAAAACATTACTACCGTGCCGGAAACCGCTTAACGTTAACAGTAGTTTTCGATAATTTAGGGGGAAATACAAGAGTACACTATTCAAGCGGCGGTGGAGGCGAAGGATTATTCCGATTCGACTGGGGAGCATCGGAAGATTTTGCTGATATTGTACCGGACGCATTAGAAAAATATAGAATACACTGAAAGGGAAATAATATGAATCATACTAGTAGGAATTTATCTTCAACATTAACTTTGTCAAATGGAGTTAAAATCCCATGCATTGGATTTGGAACATGGAAAATGCCAGATGAGGTAGTAGAAGAGGCGGTAAGTAATGCTATTGCCTGCGGTTATCGGCATATAGATACTGCTTCAGCCTATTTTAATGAGGTTGGAGTTGGTAAAGGTATTAAAAAATCAGGTATTAAAAGAGAGGACCTTTTTATAACCAGTAAACTGCCTAATGCTCAACATGGTTATGAAAACACCCTGGCTTCTTTTCACGAATCATTAAAACTTTTGGATTTGGATTATCTTGATTTATATTTGATTCACTGGCCGGTTGTAGAAGAACAGAAAGACCGCTATGAAGAAGATATTCTAGAAACATGGCGGGCATTTGAGAAATTATATGAAGAGGGAAAAATAAGAGCCATTGGTGTAAGTAATTTTATGATAGAGCATTTAGAGATTCTAATTAAGAATGCCAAGATAAAGCCAATGGTTAATCAAGTACAATTAAATCCCCAATGTACGGAAGAAAAACTTCGGGCATATTGCAGAGAACATAGCATATGTGTGGAAGGCTGGAGTCCGTTAATTCAAGGAAAAGCATTTGAAAGAGAAATATTACAGGATATGGCGAGAAAGTATAATAAGACCATTGCTCAAATTTGTGTACGTTTTGTTTTCCAACTTGGTGCCATTCCCATTCCAAAATCATCAAATCCGGATAGAATTGTAAACAATGGTGATATATTTAACTTTGAAATCTCGGAGGAAGATATGAAAGCCATTGCTTCTTTAAATGTATATGGAAGAATAGGTGACGAACCCAATGTTCCAAGAAAATTCCAAAATGCCGGATTCAAAGTATCATAAGGGAAATAACAATCCCTCTTTATACTAGATTTTTATGCTCTATAACCGGGATTAATATAGTAGTGGAGCTGATTTAGAATTATTCCATTTTAGAAAAATATTATAAATACTTAATAGTAAAACCATTGTTTAATCTTATAAATCTTAGTAAAATAAATGTTATTACTAAGAAAAGAGTAAACATGAAAGGACTTAAGGAATATGAATTTTAATAATAGATTTCGTAATTTTATGATGGGAAGATATGGTGTGGATCAACTTAATAAATTTTTAATTACCCTTGGTTTAATTATAATGGTTATTTCTATGTTCTTTCCTAATATTATTACCTATAACTTGTCCCTTATCTTAATAATTATATGTTATTTTCGAATGTTTTCCAGAAATCATGCCAAACGATATAAAGAAAATAATATATACTTAGATTATAAGAACCGCTTTTTAAATATTTTTAAAAAACTAAAGCTTAATTCGGAGCAAAGAAGAAAATTTCATATTTATAAATGTCCAACTTGTTCCCAGAAGATACGTATTCCAAAAGGAAAGGGTAAAATCTGTATTACATGTCCAAAATGTCATGCGGAGTTTATTCGAAAAAGTTGATATATAGAACAGTTAATACTAATTTTCGTTAGAAATGTAGTTAAAAACCTTTGCAAAATTTCATATTAAAGAGTGTAAACATACTTCGCTTTTCTACTTGATTTTTTACACATTTCTTTAATGCATCTTAGTACAAGAAGTTTATTATTCAATAAAAAGCCATCGAAACACCATAATGATAGTTTAAGTTAAATATCTTATTATGGTTTCGATGGCTTTATCAATGATATAATAACAAAAACAAACAAATATTATTTTAATAACGGAGTGATAGAAGATGACAAAAGAATCAGTAAAACACATATTGGAAACATTGGACAAAGAATACGGAACTACCAAAGAGGGCTTTCTTCATTCTAAGGATTGGCAGCTATTGCTTGCCATTATGCTTAGTGCCCAAAGTACGGACAAGCAGGTAGAAGAGATACTGCCAAAATTGTGGGAGAGATTTCCTTACATTGAAGCCATAGCAGAAGCACCGTTAGAAGACATTGAGGAGCAGATCAAATCTGTCGGTTTATATAAAAACAAAGCAAAGAATATGAAAAAATGCTGTAATCAAATCCTTGTAGAACATGGTGGCAAAGTGCCTGTTAATATAGATGAGCTGGTGAATTTGTCCGGTGTTGGAAGAAAAACGGCGACTTTATTTTTAGCGGATGCTTACGGGATACCGGGAGTTACGGTGGATACTCATGTGATGCGTATTGCACAGCGTCTAGGCTGGGCACAGGGAAAAACTCCGGTACAAATAGAAAAGGAATTAATGGAACTGCTTCCGAAAGAATATTGGAACCGTATTAATTTTCAGTTGATTTATCATGGAAGAAGCATTTGTACTGCAAGGAAATCTAATTGTGGTCCATGTACTTTAAATCCATGGTGTGAGAAAAAAGGAGTTTAAACTTTTTTTCTGTAATAAAAAGTAATTGTTACAAAAAATATGCTTTTTCGACAATATTTTTATTGACAAATCACAAAAATAGCAATATGATTAAGACGTGATAACGATACCACATAGGGGAAAATAATATGGCAACGATTAAAGAAGTAGCAAAGCTGGCAGGGGTTGGAACGTCTACTGTAACAAGGTATTTTAAAGAAGGTAGCTATATCAGCGAAGAAGCAAAGCAGAAGATAAAAAAGGCATGTGAGGAGCTTAACTACTTCCCCAATGCAATTGCAAGGGCAATGAAGTCAAACAAAAGCTATACTATCGGACTTATGATACCTACCATCACCAATCCGTTTTTTACAGAATTAGTAGAAACAATAGAACAAAATTTTATGAAAGCGGGATACAAAACCGTACTATGCAATACCAACGGTAATATTGAGCTGGAGAAGAACTATTTAAAAATGGCAATATCCAGCTGCTTTGACGGAATTATTTTTATTACTGGCTCTTCCAAATTTGAAGATTTGGAATCTAATATTCCTACTTTAACCTTGGACAGAAAAAGCTCAAAGCCCAATTCTAATATAACTATAATCAGCGATCACAGGCAGGGAGCTGTTATTGGCAGCAAGCATCTTATTGACTGTGGCTGCAATAAGATTTTGTATCTGTCAGGAGGTGATAATATCCCCTCCAGAGAAAGGCAGGCAGCCTTTGAAGAAGTTATGAAGGAATACGGCATTGTCTATGAAGTAAAAGAGTGGGATATTATAACAGAGGATGAAAAGGAAGAGCTGTTAAAGAGTGGTTTTGATGGGGTATTTGCTTGGAACGACATTACGGCAATTGAACTTTTAAATTATCTTTATAAAAAAAATAAGAAAGTGCCGGAAGAAATTCAAATCTTAGGATATGATAACATAAAGATGTCGGAATGGGTACAGCCTAAACTAACAACTATAAGTCAGCCAGTGAGAGAACTTGGGGAAGAAGCCGTTCGATGTATGATAGGATTAATAGAGCAAAAGATTAGTCCGCCTTTTGAAATTATATTAGAGAATACACTGGTAATCAGAGAAACAACAAAAGGGTTTCATAGCAATAATATAGAATAAGCTAAAATGAAACATGCAGTAAGGACGGAGATTATTTTTCATAACGAATGACAGCTTGTACATTGTAAAGCAGAAACTATTCAAGTGGTAGACACTACAGGAGTAGGAGATGCTTTTAATGGAGCATTTGCAGTCTTTATACTTCTTAGAAAAGACTTGGAAGAAGCGGTGATATTAGCCAATATGGTCGCTATTTTAATAGTATTTTCCAGAGGAGCACAGGGCGCAAAGCTATATATAAATACACTAGGAGGAATATTATGAAAAAAATCATTTTATTAATGGTAACTATGGCTATGGTTATGGGATTAATGACCGGTTGTGGTAAAAAAGCAGGTTCTGGAGAATTTAGCGCAGCACTTTTAATACCATACCAAGGAGATCAATCCTTTTATGACTTAGCGGTAGAAGGTATGAAACAAGTAGAAAAGGATGCAAAAGGTGTTACTACTAAAATTATTGAAATCGGTACTGACGAATCAAAATGGAAATCTTACTTTATTGATGCAGCAGAAGAAGGTTACGATGTAATTCTTAGCTGTAACTGGCAGATAACTCCTTATATGAATGAGGTTGCAGCAGAATATCCGGAACAAAAATTCATTAACTTTGATATTGAAACTGCTTCAGAATTAGACAATGTATATTCTATGTTTTATTCTACCAATGAAATTGGTTTCCTATGCGGTGCAGTTGCAGCAGCATCCACTACTTCCACTATGGAATTAGCAGATGAAAACGCGACTATCGGATTTATCGGCGGTATGGATATCCCGGGAATCAATGATTTCATGGTAGGCTATGTGGAAGGTGCAAAATATATAAATCCTGATATTAAGGTGGCGGTATCCTATGTTGGAGGCTTCCAAGACGTGGCAACAGCGAAAGAAATTGCCTTAAACCAATACAAATCCGGTATTGATGTTATCTTTGCTTGTGCAGGTAATGCAGGTAATGGTGTAATTGATGCAGCCAATGAATTAAACAAATATGTAATTGGTGTAGACAGCGATCAAGCTATGCTATATGCAAAAACAGATGAAGCCAAAGCTTCCAAAATCATTACTTCCGGCTTTAAAACCATTGATCAAACTATTTTATCATCTGTGGAAAAAGCTCAAAAAGGTGAATTGGAATGGGGTACTCATGTTCAATATGGTATTAAGGAAAATGGTATAGGTATTGCTAGAAATGAATTCTATGATAAAGCTCTTACTGATGATGTAAAAGCAAAAGTAGACGATGCAGAAAAAGCTTTAAAAGACGGAAAGGTAACTCTTCCTACTGCATTTGATATGGATGAAAAGGCCGTTCGTGATTTTAGAGAAAGCGTACAGCCATAAAACAAGGATAGAAATTTTATTCTTGAAATAAATAATTCTAATAGGGTCTGTTAAATTGCTAGCAGACCCTTTTTATAGGAAATAGGCGAGGTTTACAGGAAACCCGCTTTTATATTTACCATCTTAGGTCGGAGGTTGATGGAATGAGCAACAGCTATATTTTAGAACTTAGAGATATTAAAAAAGTATACGATAACGGAGTAGTAGCAAATAAAGGAATCTCCATAGGCTTTCGTGAAGGTGAGATACATGCCATCGTAGGAGAAAACGGGGCAGGTAAATCAACCTTGATGAAGATTATATTCGGACTTGAAAAACCCACACAGGGAGCTATTTATTATAAGGGAAAAGAAATGAATTTTACCTCTCCTTTAGATTCTATTGCTGTTGGAATCGGTATGGTACATCAGCACTTTATGCTGGTTCCCTCTTTTACTGTATTGCAAAACATTGTTTTAGGAGATGAGCCGACAAAATTTAGCTTTATTAATTCAAAAGCTAGTAAGAAAAAAGCAGAAGAGTTGGCAAAGCAGTATAATTTTCAGCTTTCCATGGATGAAAAAGTAAGTGATTTAAGTGTTGGAATGAAACAGAAAGTGGAAATCTTAAAATTACTGTATAAAGGTGCAAAGGTATTAATTTTAGATGAACCGACGGCGGTTCTTACTCCACAGGAAACAGAGCAGCTATTTGTTGAGCTTGAAAAATTTAAAGAAAACGGGCATACCATAATTTTTATATCCCATAAGCTTGGGGAAGTGAAGCAAATCAGTGACAGAATATCTGTAATCCGAAAGGGTGAATTAATTTCGACCCATAATACCCGGGATGTGGATATAGAAACCATATCTGAGCTTATGATCGGCAGAAAAGTAGAGTATGAATACAGCGGTATAAAACAGGAAATTAAAAGCAAAGAAGTAGCTTTAACCATAGATAATATAACATATACTCAAAACGGAATTCCTTTGTTAAAAGATTTATCCCTAAAAACCAAAACTGGTGAAATACTTGGTGTGGTAGGAGTTGAGGGAAACGGACAATCAGAGCTTGTGGATGTTTTATTTGGTTATAAAAGGGCTGACAAAGGAAGAATTCTGATTCAAGATATGGATATTAGTAATTTTAAAATCAAAGAAATACGGGAGCATGCAAAGGTTGCCTACATACCGGAAGACCGTATGAGGCAGGGTATTGCAGCCAGTGCAAGTATTAAGGAAAATATAATTGCCAGCTATTATGACAGGGAAGAATTAAACCATAAATTTATGATGAATCATAATGCCATTACGAAAGTAAGTGATCAATTGGTGAAAGACTTTAATGTGCTATGCCAGTCTTCCGATACGGAAATCCAGTCCTTATCAGGGGGAAATATTCAAAAAGTAGTGGTAGCAAGGGAATATTATGCCAATCCGGAGTTTCTAATTGCAGAGCAGCCAACCAGGGGTGTGGATATCGGTTCTGCAAGATTTATCCATGAAAAATTAATTGAGCTTAGAAATAAAAATAAATCAATTCTTTTATTTAGTGCGGATTTAGGTGAAGCCTTAGCAGTCAGCGATAAGATTATTGTTATGTACTCCGGTGAAATTGTGGCGTACTTTGATAATCTAGCCGATCTGACGGAAAAAGAATTAGGTTTTTATATGCTTGGAGTAAAACGACAGTCTCCAGAAGAAATCAGGAGGTTAATGGATGAAAAAACTAACTAGCCAAACCAAAAATGAAATCATACAAATATTATCTGCTGTTGTTATTGCCTTACTTATCACTTTGCTTGTTCTTTTTGCAACCAGTGAAGAACCTCTGTATGCATTTACAAGATTAATTACAGCTCCTATAACAAAATTACGATATTTCGGTAATGTACTTGAACTTATGGTACCTCTTGCCTTTGCAGGACTATCTGCCTCCCTGCTTTTTAGAAGCGGATTGTTTAATATGGGTGGAGAAGGTATCTTTTATATGTCCGGTATTGTGGCTACGGTTTTGGCTACAAGACCCATGGGCGGAAATATTGTTCATTCTGCCATAGTTATTCTCGCAGCTTCAGTGGTAGGTGGACTCATTGCCTGTATTTCCGGGTTTTTTAAAGCCAAATATGATGCCAGTGAACTGGTAACCTCCTTAATGCTAAATACCATTCTTTTTGGTATCGGTTTTTATATTTTAAAGACAAGGCTTAAGGATATGGAGGTTACTGGTGTAGCTTCTAAAGAATTTCTGGAAACTGCAAAACTGACTCAGATTATACCGAAAACAGGAGTAACAACAGGATTTATTATACTTATTATAGTAACTGTAATTATCTGGTTTATCTCCAATAAAACCAAGCTGGGCTATACCATTAAAATTACAGGCATTAATAAAGATTTTGCTAAATATTCCGGTATGAGTTTTTTTGCATTAACTATCATAGTACATTTCATGTCTGGATTTATTGCGGGAATGGGATCTTCCATTCATTTGCTCAGTATGTATGACCGGTTTACATGGTCTTCTTTGCCTGGATACGGATTCGACGGCTGTTTGGTAGCCATGCTTGGAAAGAATCGTCCACTTGGGGCTATTGTAGCGGCGTTTGGCTTAAGCTACCTTAGAACCGGTTCCAATATAATGGCAAGAAGCACCGACGTACCGGTGGAAATGGTAGCAATTGTGGAGATGATATTGGTTCTGCTAATTACAGCAGATTTCATAATTAATTACTTAAAGCGCAAAAAGGCAATGGCAGGAGGGACTGTAAATGAATAATATTTTAGCACTTTTATTAACGCCTGCATTTGGTTATGCAGTACTTCGTGTAACCACTCCAATCCTTTATGCAGCTCTGGGAAATGTAATATCCAGTAAGGCAGGAGTAAGCAATATAGCTATGGAAGGAACCATGCTTACCTCTTCTTTAGTAGGAGTTTTGGCATCTGCCTATACAGGGAGTGCATTTATAGGGCTTTTAGCCGCCTTGGTAGTGGGAATACTATTCAGTGCTTTTATGGCATATTTGAATCTGTATCTTGGAACTAACGTGATTATGGCTGGTATTGCGCTTAATTTATTTGCCAGCAAGTTTACAATATATATCCTTTACATGCTTACAGGACAAAAAGGAAACTCTGCTTCTTTAGCAAGTAAACAGATTCCTTCTGTGGACATACCTGTTATAAAGAATATTCCCGTTTTAGGAGAAATTATTTCAGGACATAATATCTTAGTTTATGTGGCACTTCTCTCTATTATAGTGATTTATATTATGTTAAATAAAACCAAATTAGGAACTCATATAAAAGCTGTTGGAGAAAGCCCGCATGCAGCAGCTTCTGTAGGTATTAACGTAAAGCGTGTAAGATTTTTATCCCTTTGTATTAGCGGATTGCTTGCCGGATTTGGTGGAGCTTATATGTCCATGGGGTACCTTTCCATGTTTACAAGAGATATGATAGCAGGCAGGGGATGGATTGCAATTGCAGCAGGAGCTATGGGCCGTTCCATGGTAATTCCTACTACCATCACTTCCTTTTTATTCGGAATTTTCAGTGCCATAGGAAATGTATTGCAGCTTCAGAACATTCCTTCTGAATTAGTTACTACACTTCCTTATGTAGCAGTATTTGTTGGTATTATAGTGTATTCCATTCGTAACACGAAAGAGGATAAATAGATGAGACATATAATTTTTGATTGTGATCCCGGGCATGATGATGCTATGGCTATTATGTTTGCCTTAGCAAATCCAGAATTTTTTAATTGTTTAGGTATTACTACTGTGGGAGGAAACCAAACCTTAGATAAGGTAAGTGAAAATGCCCTTAAAATATTAACTATAATAAATAGAAAAATTCCAGTAGCCAAAGGTGCAAGTGAACCTTTAATAGAACCCTTAAGAGTGGCTCCCGAAGCCCATGGTGACAGCGGAATGGACGGCCCCATTGTAGATGAAATTACTTTTGGATATGAAAAACAAAACGGAATTGAATTTTTAAGAGACAAACTGATGGAATCTCAGGAAAAAGTCACCATAGCAGCCCTTGGACCTTTGACAAATATTGCCCTTCTGTTAAAGGCTTATCCTGAGGTAAAAGAAAAAATAGAAGTAATTGCCCTAATGGGGGGAAGCTATTCTTCAGGCAATGCAACAGCAAGCGCAGAATTTAATTTTTATATTGATCCCCATGCAGCATATATAGTATTTCATTCCGGTCTGCCCATTATACAGGCAGGTACGGAAGTAAGCACTGCTGCAAGTATACTTCACAGCGAAATAGAAGAATTTAAGAATAAGGGCAAAGTCAGTTGCTTTGTTTATGATCTCCTGGGATTTTACTCCAAATTCTCCAAAGGACTAAACCTAGATAGAAGCCCTATTTTTGATGCGTGTCCTGTTATGTATTTAATGTACCCGGAGATATTTACTGCAAAGGATCTGTATGTGGATATTGAACTGGAGGGCACTTTAACCAAAGGTATGAGCGTAACGGACAAGCGTATCTGGTATGATATGCCAAAGCACAATACAACTGTATTAATGGATGTAGACAGGGAGGAGTTTGTAAGACACCTAAAGGAAGCAGTTTTTCGATTAGATTCCATGGCTTAAGAAGCGGGGAGACTTACTTGATGAAATTAAATTCAAGAATAGAAAGGAATACTATGATAGAATCATGTAAGGCAGAAATGCTGTCTATTTTAGAAGAAAACCGGGAACGTATTTATCAAATCGGTGAAGATTTATTCAACCACCCGGAATTAGGGTTTTTTGAAAAATATACAGAAGATTATATCTGTAAATATTTAGATGAATTAGGTATTCCCTATACCAATCACATTGCCCTTCATGGAGTAAAAGTTACTTTTGGAGGGGACACAGGCTATCATATAGGGGTAGCGGCAGACATGGATGCTTTATTAACCAGTATGGATGGAGTTATGGCACCTTTTCATTCCTGCGGTCACAGCATTCAAGTTGCGGTTCTTTTAAACTTGATTACAGCCTTTCATAAAAGTGGAGTATTGGATAAACTTTCAGGCCGGGTCAGTTTTATATTCACACCAGCGGAAGAGTTTATTGATATTGAATCCAGAGAAGAATTAATGCAGGCAGGAAAGATAAAGTTTTATTCCGGCAAACAGAATATGATATACGAAGGAATTTTTGATGATATGGACATGGTGTTATCCTGCCATGTAATGGGAAAGGATGAAAGAAATCCCCATGCATTGTTTGATATTAATTCCACCTTGGCAGGGTTTATACGTAAGGAAGTTATTTTTAGAGGAGTGGCAGCACATGCGGGAGTAATTCCCCATTTGGGTAAAAATGCATTGCAGGCGGCAACGCTTTCTTTAACAGCCATTCAAATGTTAAAAGATACTTTTTCCGTAGAATCCGGCGCAAGAGTATACCCTATCTTAAAAGAAGGGGGAAAAACAGCCAATATTATCTGCGATTATGCGGTTATGGAGACTTACATCAGAGCCAATACAGAAAAGGATCTGTTAGAGATTAACAGACAGGTGAATAACGCCATTACTCATTGTGCCAAAGCGTTGGAAACCACCTGTGAAATCCTTGATGTAAACGGATATCTGCCCTTAAATCAAAGCAAAAAAGTAAATGACGTTGTGTATTCCAATATGCTTGACTTATGCAGTGAAGATCTAATTATTAAAAATGTGGTATCGGGAGCTTCCGGTGATATAGGAGATATTAGCTTTTTATTACCTACAATCCAATTTGGATTTTCCGGTATATATGGAAATGTACACAGCAATCAGTTTGAAATTGTAGATAAAAAACATGTGTATGAGGATACTGCCTATGTACTCACAGGGGCGATTCTTGATATATTGAGTAAAGAAGAACTTCAAATAAAAGAAGAAAAGAAATTAGAGAAAAAAGAATTTTATCTAAAGCATTGGCTTAAGATTTAAATCCTGGAAGGAGGCGTGGAATGGTTCATAATTATATTGAAAAAACCTATGCCGGCTGGCTTGGCAAGGTAATTGGCATCCGTATGGGAGCACCTATTGAGGGATATTCCAAAGAAAAAATAGAACAGCTTTATGGAAAGCATATCACCGATTATATAGTGGATTATAATGATTTTGCTTGTGATGATGACAGTAATGGTCCCATATTTTTTGTCAGAGCCTTGGAACATTACAGCCAAGTTTCTCCAAAAGAAATGGGCTATACTTTTTTAAATTATATTGCCAATGAGCATGGATTTTTTTGGTGGGGCAATGAATTGTCCACGGAACATACTGCTTATAAAAACCTGTTAAAAGGTATAGAAGCGCCAGAGTCAGGCAGTATAACTGTCAACGGGCAGGAACTGGCAGAGCAAATCGGCGGTCAGATTTTCATTGACGGCTTTGGATTTTTAGCACCGGGAAATCCTAAGTTAGCAAGTGACCTTGCAGAACATAGCGCAAGGGTAACCCATGATTTGGAAGGGGTGTACGGAGGAAGATTTATCGCTGCCTGTATTTCTCTGGCGTATACCCATACGGATCTTATAGAAATTATAAAAGAAGCCCTAAAGGAAATTCCGGAGGATTCTACTTATAAAGAAGTAGTGGAGCGCATGCTTTTATGTAAGGAAGAAGGCTGCTCTTCTGAAGAAGCTTTCTTAGTCTTAAAAAATGAATATTGGTCCGACCGGTATAAAGGCGTATGTCATATGATACCCAATGGAGGTATTATAGCTCTTTCTTTAATTTATGGCGGCGGTGATTTTTTTGAAACTATGGAATTGGTTAATTTATGCGGTTTTGATACCGATTGTAACGCCGGCAATGTAGGAGCTATTATGGGTGTATTAACGGGAATACAAAGTGAGGAAAATCCAAGGGGAATACCCAAACGTTTCATTACACCTATTAAGGATATTATGCTGGCTTCCAGTGTGGTTGGAAGTCTTAATATCTCCACTCTTTCAGAAAATACACTGCTGTTTTGCAAATTAGGATATGAAATAGCAGGGGAAGAAATGCCTGCCATGTTTAAAGAATATGAAAGAAGGTTGTTTAAGGAGCAAACAAGGATTTCTCATTTTGAATTTATGGATGCCCTTCATGGATTTCGTGTTAAAGGTGATTATAAAAACAGTGAGGTATTCTTGCAAAATACGGATGAGGCGGCTTTTGAAGGAAAGCGCAGCCTTAAAATAATGATTAATAATCTTCATCCCAACAATACGGTATCAGTGTATCAAAAAACCTATTATGAGCCGAAAGATCTTCATGATGCCAGGTACGAACCTGCCTTTAGCCCCATTGTATATCCGGGGGATGAAGTTAAGGGATATCTCAGTTTAAAAACGGATCAAAAATTAAAGGCAAAGCTATACTGCTATGACGCAGGCAATGATAAGATCCTGCAATTTGGTGAGGTTCTGTTGGATTCTACTGGCTGGAAAGAAATAAAGGGAAGAATTCCTGGCGCTTTAAACGGTCTGGTAAAAGAAGTGGGAATACAGATAACATCCTTAAACCAAGAGGACACTTTCTTTGGTGAACAGGTAGCAGTATACTTGGACGAGTTTACTATAAAAGCTAATCCGTCTTATTCCATGGTTATGGCGGATATACCGGTGGAGGATTATTCTTTGCATAGCGTGGTTCAAAAAGAAATTCAGGGTTTTACGAAATATAATAAGCGTCTTAATAACATCAAGTGGCAGGAAGACGGAATTCTTCTTACAGGTGAGGAACATATTCTAACCGGTGATTATTACTGGAGAGATTATACCTGCCGTCTGGAATTCGCCCTTTATGAGGGAGCAGGAGATTTATTCATTCGCAATCAGGGAAATTTACGTTCTTATTTTGTGAGGATGGAAAAAGACAGCATTAAGGTTGGAAGTATCTTTGAAAGAAAGGAAGAAATTCTTTTAACAATACCTTATTTCATAGAATATAAGAAAGAATATACCTTAGATGTTACTGTGCAGGATAATGTGATATCCTTAGAAATAGAGGGAAATCGATATAGCTGTAAAGACCCTAAAGAAAGATATTTACATGGGGGCATAGGAATGAGGGCAGCTTTAAATAGCAGTATTCGCTTCATACAATATAAGATTCAAGGAGTGAATTTATGAAACTAAAAGTTTTAGTTGATAATAATACCTATATTGATGAGTACTATTTAGGTGAGCCGGCAGTTTCTTATTATTTAGAGGATGGCGATAAAAGAATATTATTTGATACGGGATATTCCGATGTATTTCTTAAAAATGCAGCAAGCATGAATATTGATTTAGCAAAGCTTCACTATCTGGTATTGTCCCATGGGCATAATGACCATACAGGAGGACTGTCCCACCTTCTTAAAGAGAATGAAAACAATGAAGATCTAACTATAATTGCCCATCCTCATACCTTTGAAGAGAAAAGAATGGAGGATATTCTTATTTCTTCACCCCTTTCTTTAGAGGAAATAAGTAAAAATAACAGAGTAATTACAACCAAAACACCTTATTATATAACGGATAAACTAATATTTCTTGGTGAAATACCAAGGGTTATGGATTATGAGGCAAAGGCTCCTGTTGGCATAAGAAACACTAAAGAGGGACTTGTAGAAGACTATGTATTGGATGATTCTGCCCTTGTTTTTACTGGAAAAGAAGGGATTTATATTATTACAGGATGTTCACATGCAGGAATTTGTAACATCATTGAATATAGTAAAAAGGTAACCCAAAAAGATAAGATAGCAGGTATTATCGGAGGTTTTCATTTATTTGATGTAAATGAACAAGTGGAAAAGACAAGGGAATATTTAAAGAAACAGAACATTCCTTATCTTTATCCCTGCCATTGTACTTCCTTAAAAGTGAAGGCATGTTTTTTACAAGAGCTGAATATAGAGGAAACAGGTGTGGGATTGGTTCTTGAATGGAAATGATATCAATGATCAATCCGGCAAAGCTGTTAAAATAAAAGAATTAAATAATGCATTATTTTGCCGCCGGACATGTTACCTGGGGTATTGCATACAGATAAAGTTTCAACTGGTATAATACTTCTTTCATTTATTCTCACCTACAATTAAAAAGGACATTTGTTCTGCAATTAACGCAGAGCAGATGTTCTTTTTGATTGAACAAAATATAAAATTATTGGAAAACTGTATGATTCAAGGAATCTGGGAACATAATAATTAGATATGAAATCTTTTTATGAGAATCTTTACCTTAAGGCTTAGAAAGACATTTCCAAAGACATAGAATAACATTTACTTAAGTCTCAGAAAGATATTTTATTAAGGCCAAATTACATTATTCTTAAGGTTTAGAAAGATAATATCGGGAATTTTAGAGTAGTCATAAAGAGAATAAGGAAGAGGAGAAACTAGATTATGAATCCGTATAAAATCGGTTTAGACATTGGATCAACAACGGTTAAAATAGTAGTTCTTAATGAGGATAATAACATTATCTATAGTGATTATAAAAGACATTTATCAGATATTAAAAGTACGATAATCAGTATTATGAATACTTGTTATGAAAAGTCAGGTGATATTCCTTGTACGATTAATATTACAGGATCAGGCGGTCTGTCTGTTTCTAATTGGTTAAATATAAACTTTGAACAGGAAGTGATTGCCTGCACGAAGGCAACTAAGACCTTGATTCCGGAAACGGATGTGGTAATAGAATTGGGCGGGGAAGATGCAAAGATTACCTATCTGGCAGGCGGGATCGAACAGCGGATGAATAATAGCTGTGCAGGGGGTACGGGAGCGTTTATAGATCAAATGGCTGTATTGCTTAATACCGATGCATCGGGTTTAAATAACTATGCTAAAAAACATAAAGTTATCTATCCAATTGCTTCAAGATGCGGGGTATTTGCCAAAACAGATGTACAACCCTTATTAAACGATGGTGCCAATAAATCGGATATAGCCGCCTCCATACTTCAGGCTGTTGCAAATCAGACCATAGGCGGACTGGCTTGCGGTAAGCCTATTCGGGGGAAAATAGCATTTTTAGGAGGCCCCCTTTATTTCTTATCCGAACTTAGAGAAAGATTTAGAGAAAGTTTGGGCTTAACAGAAGATGATGTAATTATACCAGAGAATTCCATATACTATCCGGCTATTGGTGCGGCTTTAATAAATAGCAATCAAGTATTTACCTTAAAGGAAATTATAGATAAAGTATGGCTCATCGCAGATATTAAAGATGATGACGTGCGAAAGCTTCCACCCTTATTTGAAAATGAAGATGAATATGAATTATTTAGAGAAAGACATGATAAAGCCACAATCAAAAAGCAAAAGCTGTCGGAATACAAAGGTAAGAGTTATTTGGGAATTGATGCTGGTTCGACTACAACAAAAGTGGTGCTTATAGGTCAAAATGGTGAGGTCCTGTATACTTATTACGGAAGTAACGAAGGAGACCCTATTCAGAAAGTAGTTACGGTTTTGAAAGAATTGTTTCAAAATCTTCCCAAAGGCGTAACGATTGCTAAAAGCACGGTTACCGGTTATGGTGAGAATCTATTGAAAGCGGCCTTTCATGTAGACATAGGAGAAATAGAAACCATTGCACATTATAAGGCAGCGGAGCATTTTCTTCCCGGTGTGGATTTTATTCTGGATATTGGTGGACAAGATATGAAATGCCTGCGTATTAAAAATGGAACTATTGACAGCATCCTGCTTAATGAAGCATGTTCCTCCGGCTGCGGTTCCTTTATAGAAGGTTTTGCCAGTTCACTGAATATGAAAGTAGAAGACTTTGCAAAAGAAGGGATATTTGCACAAGCTCCGGTAGATTTGGGCACAAAATGTACGGTGTTTATGAATTCTAAAGTAAAGCAGGCACAGAAAGAAGGAGCAGAGGTTGGGGACATATCGGCAGGATTGTCTTACTCGGTTATTAAGAATGCATTATTTAAAGTCATCAAGATCCGTGATGAAAAAGATATGGGGGAGAACATCATTGTACAGGGAGGCACCTTCTATAATGATTCGGTTCTAAGAAGCTTTGAACTGATATCCGGACGGGAAGTCATTAGACCGGATATAGCAGGACTTATGGGAGCTTTTGGAGCGGCCCTTATTGCAAGAGAGCGGTATCAGGAGGGAGATGTATCTACTCTTTTACAAGGAGAAAATCTACTAAACTTTTCGGGCAATACCTCCTATAATCGTTGCAATAGATGTGGAAATCACTGCCTGCTTACCGTAAATGAATTTTCTAACGGAGAAACTTTTATATCCGGTAACCGGTGTGAAAGAGGACTTGGCTTAGAGGAAGACAAACTCTCTAAAATGCCAAACCTTTATGCTTTTAAATATAACAGAACCTTTGACTATAAACCTTTACCTATAGAAAAAGCAAAGCGTGGAACCATAGGAATTCCAAGGGTTTTAAACATGTATGATAATTATCCTTTTTGGTTTACACTGCTGACGGAACTAGGCTTTCGGGTGGAGGTATCTGCCCGGTCAAACAAAAAATTGTACGAAAAGGGTCTGGAGACTATTCCGTCAGAATCGGTATGTTATCCGGCTAAATTAAGCCATGGGCATATTATTAATTTATTGGAAAAGGGAATTACTACTATATTTTACCCCTCTATTGTATATGAGAAGAAGGAATACAAAAATGTGGACAACCATTTTAACTGTCCGATTGTTATTTCTTATGCAGAAGTAGTAAGGAATAACATTGATAAGTTAAAGGAAGTAAGATTTATTGCACCATTCTTATCATTGGACAATGATTCTTTGTTGATTAGAAGAATCTATGAAGAATTCAGGGAATACCAGGTTACTTTGGATGAAGCAAAAAAGGCGGTAAGGGAAGCCAGAAAAGAGTTGGAGCGGTATAAAAGGGATATTCAGAAAAAAGGAGAAGAAGTACTCTATTTTCTAAAGAAACACAATAAAAAAGGCATTGTGTTATGCGGAAAACCCTATCACGTGGATCCGGAGATTAATCATGGAATACCTCAGCTTATAACTTCTTTTGATTTAGCAGTACTGACAGAAGATAGTATATCCCATCTGAAAAATTGCAATCAGGAATTGCGTGTGGTGGATCAGTGGGCCTATAACTCCAGATTATACCGGGCAGCTACTTTGGTTGCTCAGGAAGACTGTCTGGATTTGATACAATTAAATTCCTTTGGCTGTGGTCTTGACTCTGTAACCAGTGACCAGATAGCAGAAATCCTTGCTTCCGGCGGGAAAATGTATACCATGTTAAAAATTGATGAGGGAAATAATTTAGGTGCAGCCAAAATAAGAATTCGTTCCTTGAAAGCTGCCATAGAAGAAAGAGAAAGAAAAGCATACCGGGCGAAAAAGCAGAAAATAACTTATGATTACCCCATATTTACAAAAGCTAAGAGAAAAACTCATACCATATTGGCACCTCAGATGGCACCTATTCATTTTGAATTAGTGCAAGAAGCGGTACGGGCAAGCAAATATCACCTGGAAATATTACCGGAAGTAGATCAGGCTGCATTAGACATGGGATTAAAATATGTAAATAATGATGCCTGCTATCCGGCAATCCTGTTGGTAGGGCAGATTATTCAAGGATTAAAATCCGGTAAATACGATATTAATCATACTTCCGTTATGATTAGTCAGACTGGTGGAGGCTGCAGAGCAACTAATTATATGGCATTTTTAAAACTGGGACTTAAGCAGGCGGGCTTTGAAAATGTACCGTTAATATCTTTGAACGCAGCAGGACTTGGGGAACAGCCGGGATTTAAGGTGAGTCCCGGAATGTTAAACAAACTAATTATGGCAGTTTTGTATGGTGATTTATTTATGCGTGTAATATACGGAACAAGACCATACGAAAAAGATCCGGGTTCTGCAGAAGCTTTATATAAAGTATGGAATGAAAAAGCAAAAGAAAACATAAGACAAGGAGACAGAAAGACCTTTCACAGGAATATTAAAGCTATTATCAATCAGTTTGATGAGCTGGAGGTAATAAATATTAAGAAGCCGAAGGTAGCAATTGTAGGAGAAATACTGGCTAAATACCATCCGGTAGCAAATAATGGAATTATCCGGGCGTTAGAAGAAGGAGGGGCAGAAGTTGTACTGCCGGACCTGTTAGATTTCTTTTTCTATTCCCTATACAATTCCGATTTTCAATACAAATATCTTGGAGGAACTAAGTTTAAAAAAGATTTTGGAAAAATTGGAATTGCATATTTAAATTATTATAGAAAGGTTATGAAAGCAGAATTGGAGAAAAGCAAAAGGTTTATGGCACCTTCTTCCATTCATCAGCTGGCAGAACTGGCCACTTCGGTGTTATCTTTGGGAAATCACACGGGAGAAGGCTGGCTTATTACAGCAGAGATGATGGAGTGCATGGAGAATGGAATTAACAATATCCTTTGTGTCCAGCCCCTGGCTTGCCTGCCAAATCATATAACCGGAAGGGGTATGTTTAAGTCAGTAAAAGAAAAGTATCCCAATGCCAATATTATGCCTATTGATTATGATCCCGGAATCTCAAATGTGAACCAGCTTAATCGGATAAAATTAATGTTATCGGTGGCTCAGAAGGAAATGTAGTAATAAAAATTATGCTAGAGTATATTTATTCATTTTGAGGGAAGAAAAGAAATTTTAATCAGCAGGGAAATTGATAATTATTCTGGTATTTATTTGTTATGGAATCCTAAGAAGAAGTGTGTTTCTTATTATGAAGAAGAACATAGATGGTATGGAAATTTTGGAGTTTCATTCCATACATTCATCAACCAAGTTGAAAGATATATTCAAGGTATTTTTACCGATAAATTTGCAGAGTGTTAGTAGCAAAAAAGCGGGGCTGATTTTCAAGTCCCGCTTTTTACGTTACCCATTTTAATAAATATGCGTTGCATCTTTAGGCAATAAATAGATATCTTTTAAAAACTTAAAACTATTTTTTGCTTCCATTTCGTTATAATTAAAATCCATTTTTTCTGCTACCTCTTTAGCAGTAGAATGAAATAATTCACACATGATAAAAACGGAATCCCAAATTTCTTTAATAATTCCAGAAGGATATGTTCTTAAAAAAGTATTCCATTTTTCCTCTTTTAACCACCGATACATATATTTACCGGATTTACCAATACTGACACTAAAATCGGTTTGCAGGCCAATTTCCCATTCCAATAAATCTATTAATGATGGACGTACTGCATAGTTTATCATGTCCATTGTGTAGGTAATTTCTTCTCTCCATAAACCTTTTGCAACATTGTTAAGACACCACCAAAATTCGTTACAGGTATCCAGGAATTGTTTTTCTGAGGGCTTTTTGATCCAATAAACCTTATCTGATGCTTCTGGTAAAAAAGGTATACAATCATCTTTATCCAGCAAAACTTTATATAAACTATCCTTTTTCATATCTTCCAATACATAATTTAAGGTAGATACATGTAAATCTAATCGATTACCATCAGAAAATTGCATAAGCCATCCATAGCAATTTTCAACATCCTTTGGATAATAAGAGGTATCTTCCGGATATTGCATATATAACCGTTCACCAAATTGGTCGATCCAATGTTTATTTTCCCTAAAAGACTTTGTTTCCTTAACAACATAAACGATATCATAATCTTGAAAGATGTCTCTTATTGCGTTGGGATTTGTCCTGGAACCATTCATAGCTACAGCTCGTATTCTATCATCCGAGTTAGCAGCATTTACTATTAAATCTAACATTTCCTGTTCCGTACGCATTACAACCTCCATGGGAATAATTTAAATTTGAATTATAATTTATTAGCAGCTATCCAATATTATAGTATAGTTCTGATTAAATTACTACTAAGACCCATTATATACAGTAAAGTTTAATTTATAAATAAATAACGTTACATTTCTAAGCATATTATTCTAAAATATTTATAAAATAAAAATAAGTATATATATTAGGGTAACGTGCTTTGAAAAAGAAAATTCTTCCCGTAGTAGCTACAATGTTTATTTTATATCTTGCCTCATTCACTTATTACCAGGCATTGGGCAATAAGCTTGATCAGGAATACAAAAATATACAAAACCAAGTAAAAGCTGAGGAGGTAAGGATAAAAGGAATTGATGATAAGAATATTAAAGTTAAGGATTCTAAGGATACAGTTCCTGAATCTACTTCTGTAGAATACCCCAATATGCAATTACACGCTATCGGGGCTGCTTTAATGGATGCAGATAGCGGCAGAGTTTTGTATGAGAAAAAAGGTAATGAACCTTTACCCATGGCAAGTACCACCAAAATTATGACTTGCATCATAGCCTTAGAAAAAGGGAATCTAGAGGATGTGGTAACCGTTTCAAAATATGCTTCTACCATGCCAGATGTTCAATTGCGTATCAATGAAGGGGAGCAGTACATATTAAAGGATTTGTTATATTCCCTTATGTTGGAGTCCCATAATGATGTGGCAGTAGCTATTGCAGAACATATAGGTGGTTCCGTACAAGGTTTTGCAAAAATGATGAATGATAAGGCAAAAGAGATTGGATGTAAGAACACTCACTTTGTAACACCGAATGGGCTGGATGCGGACGGACATTACACTACAGCAGTAGAATTATCGAAAATAGCTAGTTATGCTATTAAGAACGAACAATTTATTAAGATTACCAATGAGTCTATATGGAATTTTAGTGAAGTGAAGACCGGAAGAAAATTTGCGGTAAGCAATAAAGATAGATTTTTGTACATATTTGATGGTGCTATCGGTGTAAAAACCGGATTTACCGGGAAAGCAGGTTATTGTTTTGTAGGTGCAGTAAAAAGGAATAACAAAACATTGGTTTCTGCTGTATTAGGCAGCGGCTGGCCACCAAATAAAAATTTAAAATGGAGCGATACTACAAAATTAATGAATTATGGTTTGGATAATTTTGAATATAAAAACATATTTGAAGGTACGGAGGATTTTCAATCTATTATGGTGGAGAATGGTTTAGAAAGTATTACAGATACTTACGTGGAAGGGAATTTAGAGTTATTATTAGGCAAGAACGATAAGGTAGATTACACATATACTATGCCAGAAGTGGTAAAAGCGCCTATTTATAGAGGCAGTACCGTAGGGTATATTGATATATGGGTAAATGGGGAGGTATATAAACAATTTCCAATCCGAGTTTCAAAAACAGTGGCAGAGAGAGATTTCAATTACTGTTTGGATCAGATTATAAAGATATTTAAATTAAAATAAATATTTATTTTAATTACATATCATGTGAATGTCAGGTGTAAATATATAAAATTGAAGGAAGTCTTATTATAACAGCCTCATTGCCTATTGACAATGATAGTTTATAATGGACTTCTTTTATCTTAAGGATATCAAAGTTTTCTAACTGTGATACCCTAAAATATCTTAAAATAATAAGTATAAATGCTTTTTAACACCTTTATAGAAAAATCAAAAGGCATATATTTTAGAATTAGTCTTTTAACAATTGAAATTAGGGTTTACAATTATTATAATGAACATAATGCCAGTATATAGATAAACAGAACAGATTAGGAATAAGGAGAATAGTGATTTGAATGGGATTCTATTAGAAACAAAAAATTTAAGTTTTAATCAGATAATTCAATATAAGGATATACAAATCAAAGAAGGGAAAGTAAACTTTATTGTAGGAAGAAGCGGTACCGGTAAGTCTACTTTGTTAAAATTATTTAATGGTATGTTATCTCCAAGCAATGGAACCATATTCTATCATGGTTATGATATTTCTCAAATGGATACCATTGAATTACGAAAGGAGGTACTGTTAATCAGCCAGTCCGTTTATTTATTCGATGGCTGTATTGAGGACAATTTTAAAGAATTCTATCGTTATCGTGATATGCCTGCCCCTTCCAGAGAAATTATGAAGGAATTTCTTAAACTATGCTGTATACCTTTTCCTTTAGATAAAGATTGTATCACTATGTCCGGAGGTGAAAAACAGAGGGTATATATTGCTATCTATTTATCATTCCTGCCGAAAATAATTATGTTGGATGAACCGACCTCCGCTTTAGATAAAGAAAATAGTAATGATGTAATGGAAAACGTGATTACATTTGCAAAAGAGAAGGGAATTACAGTAATTATAGTAAGTCATGATCCTAAAATAACAGATAAGTTTGCAGAAGAAATTATTACCATAGAGAGAGGGGTGGAGTAATGCAGGGAGCTGTTCAGTTAAACATTCTACAATTTAGTTTGGTTTATTTACTTCTTATCATTGTTCTGGCTATTATGAAAAAGTCCAAAATAAATCAAAGCAAATTCTTAATCATAGCCAGTTTGAGAATGACGGTACAGTTGGTACTTGCAGGTCTAATCTTAACTTATATATTTAAGAACCCACATCCTGTTTTTGTAGCTATTTATATTATTGCTATGGTTGCATTCTCCATAAAGCGAGTTTTGAATAAGAATAAAGGATTGAATTCTAAGTTCAAATGGGCTGTTTCTATATCCCTTGCAGGTTCAGGAATATTCATACTTTCTTATTTTGTTATAGTTGTAGTTGGTAAAAGTATATTCAATCCCCAATATACCATTCCATTGGCGGGTATGATTATGGGAAATTCTATGACTGGTGTAACTTTGGGGCTTAAAACTTTTAATGAAAACATCCGATCAGAAAGGGGAAAAATAGATACCCTTCTAAATCTGGGGGCAACTCCTAAAAAGGTTCTTCTTCCATATGTAAATAACGCTATTGAAACAGCTTTACTGCCAACCATGAACTCTATGGTAGGAATGGGAATTGTATCTTTACCCGGAATGATGACTGGCCAGATTTTATCCGGAACACTTCCCACCACCGCTATTTTGTATCAGATATCCATTATGATTGCCATATGTACTTCTGTTTGCTTAACGATATTCTGTACTTTACATTTTGGATATAAAACCCTCTATAATAGCAGAAATCAGATTCATTTTTAAGACAGGCGGTTATAATTTTTACTTTCATTTTACAGTAGCAATGCTAAGACTTTACAAAAATTTCAGATAATATATATGGAATTTAATTTTACGATAGGATTAAAATTTATTACATAATATTAGATAAAATCTGTTTATTAACAGACGGAGGAAGATACATGGGGGATAACATCAGAGAAGAACTGGACTATATCATTGAAAAGGGTAAGATTAAATCAGTTTTTCAGCCGATTATTTCCTTACGAGACGGGCATATCTTAGGATATGAAGCCTTAAGCAGAGTGACATGCCAAACATTGATTCGGAATACGGAGGAATTGTTTCAATCAGCAGGCATTTATAACCGGTTATGGGATTTGGAACTGTTATGCAGAATGAAATCCTTAAAAGCAGCAAATGTATATATAAAGTCGCCCTATGACAAAAAACTATTCATTAATGTAAATCCCAAAGTAATGCATGATAAAAAATTTCGTGATGGTTTTACAAAAGAATGTTTAAGAGAATATGATATTAGACCGGAAAACATTATATTCGAAATAACCGAACGAAATGCCATTCAGGATATGGATAGTTTTAAAGCTGTAATCAATCACTATAAAAAACAGCAATACCAGATAGCCGTTGATGATGCCGGTGCCGGCTATTCAGGTCTGAATCTAATCAGTGAGATTCGTCCTCATTATATTAAATTAGACATGAATTTAATTAGAAATATTGATAAGGATAATGTAAAGTATGCATTGGTAAAAAGTATGCTGGAGTTTTCGCATCTTACCAATATTAATTTGATTGCAGAAGGCATTGAGACAATGGAAGAATTAAAAGTCCTGGTGGAGATGGGAGTACATTATGGACAGGGCTACCTGATCCAAAAGCCGGATGAATCTATGAAAGAGATAGATAAAAACTTAATTGTTTTTATCAATGAGTTAAATAAGAGAAATTATAGTCAAATTAGGTCTTTGCCTAATTTGTTAATTGGTAATATTTCTAGCAAATCACAAGTCAGAGCACCCTTTGTAAAAGTAGAAGAGGTGTATAATGAATTCATGGAAGACTCTGATATTAATGGATTATGTGTTACGGATAACGACTTTGTATTGGGAATTATTACAAAAGAAAGTATTACCTTAAGGATTTGCGGAAAGCATGGATTTAGCATTTTTCATAAGAAACCTATTTCTGCAGTTATGGATACAGAATTTTTATCAGTGGATTATTATACACCAATCAGCACCGTATCCTATCTGGCAATGGGAAGAATAAATAAAAAGTTGTATGATATGATTGTTGTTACAAAAGAAGGAAAGTACTATGGAACAGTAACAGTTAAAGATTTACTGCAAAAAGTCACAGAAATTGCTAGTTTAAATGACGTTAAAGCCGGTCAGTTAAAAAAGAGGAAAGCTAAAAAGGAAACTGTTACTGCGTAGGAAAGTAGGAGGAGTCATGGAAGAAAAAGAGTTACAGAAAAAATCCTATACAAAAGTGGTTGATTATATTAAGCATCAGATTATTGCCGGTCAGTTAAAAATAGGTGATAAACTGCCGGCAGAGAGAGAATTATCTGAGACACTGGGGGTCAGTCGGAATTCAGTTCGTGAAGCAGTTCGTACTTTGGATATCATGGGGGTTATCTCCAGCCAGCACGGTGCCGGTAATTATGTTCAAGGAAACTTTGAGAATAATTTGGTAGAGTCCATGTCTATGATGTTCTTGCTAAATCAGATTAACTATGAACAAATCAGTCAGTTGAGACTTGGATTGGAAATGCAAGCTTTAATGTTAGCCATTGACCATATTACAGAATCGGAATTAAAACATATGGAACAAATTATATCCCAGCTGGAGAATGTGACAGAAGAGAATAATGTAATTTTGGATAAGAAACTGCATTATAGCATTGCTGTGGCATCGAAGAATGTATTAATTCTGAATATATTGCAGGCCCTATCCACCATAGTGGACCAGTTTATTGTGGATTTAAGAAGGGAAATATTAAGCAGTGATGACAGCAGAGATGGTTTATATGAAGCCCATCGGGGAATGGTTAAGAGTCTGCTGACAAAAGACAAGGAACTGGGCAGAAAATCAATATATAAACATTTTGAATTAATTGATGAAAAATTAAAGAAATTTGTCAAGTAAGGATTAAGGTTTTGATATACAAATATGGAAGAAAGAGTTGAATACGGGAAGAAGGAGTGAATCACATTTTGATTACAAATTGAATTGGGATGCCTCTTTCTTTAAAATTTATGGAATATGGATAAAGATTACGTGAAATAATTAATAAGTATTGTATATTTACCAATAACTTATTGACCCAGGACTGAAATAATTATATAATTAGAATAACAAGTGGTACTACCAATTAGCTGCCACTTTATATTTTAGCAAAAGTGGTAGTACCAATTTTGAAAGGAGTAGTTCTGTGAATATTTTAGTTTGTATTAAACAAGTTCCTGAAACCAACAAAGTTGAAGTAGATCCCGTTACCGGCGTACTTAAAAGAAATGGCGTAAGCTCTAAGATGAATCCTTATGATTTATATGCCATTGAAACTGCACTAAGGATTCGCGAGGAAAAAGGAGGAACCATTACCGCTATAACTATGGGACCTAATCAGGCTATTAGTATTATAAGGGAAGCGTTCTCCATGGGAGCAGATAAGGGAGCAATTATATCGGATCGCAAATTTGGTGGGGCTGATGTACTGGCAACCAGTTATACCATATCCCAGGGAATTAAAAAGTTAGGTCAGTTTGATTTGATTTTATGTGGTAAACAAACAACAGATGGAGATACTGCCCAGGTAGGACCTGAAGTTGCAGAATGGCTGCAGATTCCAAGTGTGTCTAATGTATGTAGAATAAAAGAGATCCATGAAGATTCTATTATTGTTGAAATGGATATGGCAGAGGATATAGAGATAACTAAAGTGCCATTTCCTTGCCTTCTATCAGTGGATAAAGACATATTTACCCCGAGACTGCCGTCTTATTTGAAAAAACAAGCCTCCAAAGGCCGAGAAATCACATGGATTACTTTTGACGATCTGGAGGATAAGAATGAAAAGCACTATGGACTAAATGGCTCACCAACGCAAGTGCAGCGAATCTTCCCGCCAGAAGTGAATTCAGAACAGGTAATGTGGAAAGGTAATAGTTCAGAACTGGCAATCCGGCTTTACGATAAATTAGAAGAGTTAAAACTGGTATAGGAGGAATATAAACATGGCTAAGCTTATTATTAATCAAAGTAAAATTGATAATATAAAAGAATTTATCAGCATTTGCCCTTTTGGTGCTTTAGAAGAAGCAGAGGGAGAAGTAAGAGTTAATGCTGCCTGTAAGATGTGCAAATTGTGTGTGAAAAAAGGACCGGAAGGTGCTGCAACATATGTGGAAGAGAAAGTAGAAGCAATTGATAAATCTATATGGAAAGGTATAGCTGTCTATGTAGACCATATTGACGGAGATATCCATCCCGTAACTTATGAATTAATTGGTAAAGCAAAAGAGCTTGCCAAAAAGATTCATCATCCTGTATACGCAATTATAATGGGAAGCAATATAATTGATAAATGTAAGGAACTTCTTCATTATGGTATTGATAAAATCTTCGTATATGATTTTAAAGAATTAGACCGTTTTAAAATAGAGCCATATACGGCAGTATTTAAGGATTTTATAGAGAATATAAAACCAACGGCTATCTTAGTAGGTGCAACTACGGTAGGACGTCAGTTAGCACCTCGTGTAGCGGCAAGACTTAAGACCGGTTTAACAGCAGATTGTACCATATTGGATATGAATGAAGATACAGATCTGATACAAATCCGTCCTGCTTTTGGCGGCAATATTATGGCGCAGATACTGACTCCGAATCATAGACCTCAGATGGCAACCGTACGTTATAAAGTTATGGATGCTCCCATGAGAGAAAAAGAGGAATCCGGTGAAATCCTATTCTGTAATATAGACACCAAATTCTTAAAGACCAATGTAGAGGTATTGGATATTATTAAGAAAGAAAAAGAACAATTTATTGAAGGTGCCGATGTATTAGTAGTAGCAGGTCGTGGCGTGAAAAAGGAAGAGGATATTGCCATGCTTGAGAAGCTTGCAGATTTATTGGGAGGTCAGCTTGCCTGTACCAGACCAATGGCAGAAGCAGGCTGGATGGAAGCAAAACGTCAAATCGGATTAAGCGGAAGAACAGTCAGACCAAAACTTATTATCACCTGCGGCGTGTCCGGTGCTATTCAGTTTGTGGCAGGCATGGACCATTCTGATCATATTATTGCTATTAACAAAGATGAGAAAGCTCCAATCTTTAAAGTGGCAAATGACTGTTTAGTAGGAGATTTATATGAAATCATACCGGAATTAATTGATAAGTTAAAGGCAAAAAAGGGGGCTTAATTGTGAATTATAAAAGATTGGATCAAAAAGATATAGAATACATAGAGAGCATTATTGGAGATAAAGAGCGGGTACTCTATGGTGAAAATATCAACGAAGAATATAGCCATGATGAATTAAGCGGTACTGAAAGTTACCCGGATGTAGTGGTAAGGGTAACCTCAGCAGAAGAAATTGCTAAGGTTATGAAATACGCTTACGAGCATACTATTCCGGTAACGCCCCGTGGAGCAGGAACCGGTCTGGTGGGTTCTTCTGTAGCCATGGAACATGGCATTATGTTAGAAGCCGGCTTAATGAATCATGTACTGGAGCTGGATGAAGATAATCTTACTATCACGGTAGAGCCAGGTGTATTATTAATGGACTTGGCAGCTTACGTAGAAGAGAGAGACTTATTCTATCCCCCGGACCCAGGGGAAAAATCTGCTACCATAGGAGGTAATATCAGTACCAATGCAGGTGGAATGAGAGCGGTTAAATACGGAGTTACCAGAGATTATGTCCGTGGACTTGAAGTGGTTTTGCCTAATGGAGATATTACAACCTTTGGGGGAAAGGTTGTAAAGAACAGTACTGGTTATGCTTTAAAGGATTTAATGATAGGCTCGGAAGGAACACTTGGAATTATTACGAAAGCCGTATTAAAACTATTACCATTACCTCAAAAAGCCATCAGTTTATTAATACCATTTCCAAGCTTAGAGCAAGCTATAAGAACTGTACCCTTAATCATAAAATCAAAGTCCATTCCTACTGCCATTGAATTTATGCAAAGGGAAGTAATTATGGACGCAGAAAAATATTTGGGTAAAAAGTTCCCAGATAATTCTGCTGATGCCTATCTGTTACTAAAATTTGATGGTAACTCTGTAGAAGAAATCGAAAAGGTCTATGAAGGAGTGGCACAAATCTGTTTAGAACAAGGGGCAATGGATATTCTAATCTCTGATACGGAAGAAAGAGAAGAATCCATCTGGAAAGCAAGAGGTGCATTCTTAGAGGCTATTAAAGGTTCCACTACCTATATGGATGAAGTGGATGTTGTTGTTCCAAGAAGTTCTGTTAATGAGATGGTGGAATACATTCATAATCTTCATGAAAAAGTAGATATTCGAATTAAGAGTTTTGGCCACGCAGGAGATGGCAACCTCCACGCTTATATCTTAAAGGATGATTTAAGCAACCAGGAGTGGGAGCAAAAGATGAAAGCAGCTATGGATCATATCTATGAAAAAGCAAGAGAATTAAATGGTCAGGTATCCGGTGAACACGGAATCGGATATGCGAAAAAGTCTTATCTTTTAGAATCCATGGATCCGGTGGTTGTAGAAATCATGAGAGGAATTAAGAAAGCTTTTGATCCGAAGAATATATTAAATCCTCATAAAGTATTTGAAAATTAATAGATGTAATTTATTCTTTGCTTTGGCTAAGAATAACAAAATGTATAGAAAGAATTATCCTGTAGGTTAAGAAAAGATAAGCCTATAAGTAAAGAAAGACAATCTTGCAAGTGCGCCGATATCCTTTATGTCACCTTGCAGGATTGTCTTTTCTGTAGGATAAACTACCTTTAAAGTCACCAGCCATTATTCTGAATTTTACTGCAAATCTACTGCTATTAAAGAAAATTGTTATTATTTTGAAATAAAACTTTCTACATTGTCTGTTCGAATATCTATATAATCCTCCTTGTTATCTTTTCTCACAAGTCTTATATACATAGGAGCTTCGTGTTTACCTCCACCGCCTATAAGCAGGTAGAAGTTGTCATCTATATCATAGCATAAAATGTATAAACCACTGCCAACTTCTATACTGTCATAGTTTTCAAAATCATTCCATGAAAGTGCCTCTTTCTTTTGAGACAATTCTGTCACTATGTCCAAAGAAAGTTTTTTTGCTTCTCTTTGGAAAAACTGCCATTCATTATTAAGCATAACAACAATTCCATCTTTATATAGAGCGTATTCCGCACCGATACAGCCAAAATTACTTTGCTCGTTTTTTAATGGAACTTCTGTACTATCTACTTCTGATGTGATTGTACCTATAATTGCAGAATCCTCAATTTCCACGGGTATTTGCTTACCGGTATCGAGGTAAAGAGTATCCTCCACCATTACCATTGGAATCCTATCCCACTTAATTTGTTCCTCCTCAGTAGAAGATTTCAATTCACCTTCATCAAATGGAGCTATTGGATCTGAAACCACATACCATTCATCACCAATTAACAGATAGCAATCATTCTTCCCGTTCATGATGTATGAGAAACCAGCATAGTTGTTATCCATATTAAAACTATAAACTTCCCCGCCATCAACGTCACCTGGTGTTGAACCGTCTTGATAAACTTTGTGCTCCATAGACAAATTCGATGCCCATGATTTTAGTTCCTCCAATTCAGTTCCCTCAATGGTAAATTCAGTCTCCTTGCTGCTACGGATATGGGTTACGGCTACTTTTGTAATTTCCTCTGGAATTAAGGCAATGTGTTGCTTTCCAGTCTGCTTATCCTTGTTGCACCCTGCAAGAATAAGACAGAGAAATACTAGAATGGAAAGTAAAAAGATTTTAGTATGCTTTTTCATTTTTATAACTCCTTTTAACATTAGAAATGCTTACAAAACTAACTTATGTAAAGTTTCTGTTAGTAACATTAACCTTCCCTAAGCTAAAATCTTTAATTCATAAATTCGAAAAACAGTGAATTAGTACCTAGTGCTATTATATAACATTTTGTTATAAAAGGTAAAGAGAATTAAATACTTAGCTCATCCCCTTTATGGTAGTTTCATCTGTCTTTATTAAGGCCGTATTGATATTGTAATAAGAGGTTTTCATGTGATATAGCATGGACACTTCTGATGCTTGTGGAGACGAAGCGAAAATTAATCAATTATATAATTAAATTCTATTGACAGTAAAATTTGTAAATGCTATAATAGGTTTAACGTTAAATGAACAATACATAAAATTTTTGCAGGTTGAGTTTAACGTAAAACTATATAATAATTTCTTATAAGGAAGGGGAAAATTATGAAAAAAGCAAAAAAACTTATTGGCCTGCTGTTGTGTTTTTTGCTGACTGTAACTATGCTGCCAGGCTGCAAAAAGGGCAATAAAGTGGAGGAAACCAATTCCGCTCAAACAACACCTCCTACAACAGATACTGCTAAACCTACAGAAGCAGCAATCACAGAAGCTCCCGCTGAAAAGATTCAGCTAAAACTTGGTATTTGGCCGGAAGATACATTAACAGATGATATTAAGCTTCATGAAGGCTATGTAAAGACTTTTAACGAAAAAAATCCAAACGTTGAAGTAGTACCTGCTTATTACAAATATGCAACAGATACTTTTGTTTCACTTGCTGAGTCTGGTAATCTGCCTACTATTTTTGAAACATGGTATACAGAACCTCAGAAATTAATCAGTGGTGGTTTTGTAGCAGATATTACAGATGAATTAAAAGCAAGAGGTTGGGACACGGTGATGAACCCTTCCATTCGTGAATTATTATCAAAAGACGGTAGAATCTACGGTATTCCCCGTGATGGTTACGCACTTGGGCTTATGATTAATATTGAACTTTTTGAAGAAGCAGGCTTAGTAGATGAAGATGGATATCCTCAATATCCTAAGACATGGGAAGAACTTGCACAGACAGCAAAAACCATCAAAGATAAGACAGGTCAGGCAGGACTTTGTCTCTTGGCAAAGGATAATGCAGGCGGCTGGCATTTTAGTAATATTGCATGGGATTTTGGTGCAACATTAACGCTGGTACAAGATGGAAAGTTCATAGCAAATGTAAATACTCCGGAAGCCATTGCAGCAATGGAATTTGTTAAGTCCTTAAAGTGGGAATATGATGTGCTTACTCCTGATCCTACCAATGAAGACTGGGGAACCGGTTTTGTAAACTTAGGAACCGGTACGGCAGCTATGTACATAGCCGCAAATGATGCGGTAAACCAGCCCACCCAGGTAAACGGACTTCCTGCTGAAAAACTTGCTTTAATACCTCTTCCTGCAGGTCCCGGCGGACAATATTCCCTATCCGGTGGTACTCCATATATGTTCTCGAAAGATGCCACACCGGAACAGATCAATGCAGCTCTTGATTACCTTGAAATCATGGGTAAAGCACCTGTTGCAACGGATGATGCCATCGCAGGTATGAAGGCTGACAATCAAAATAAAATTAATAATAATGTACCTGTTATTCCACGTTTCCCATGCTGGGTAGATGAAAAAGTACTTGCCGCAGAAAAAGCAGTTACCGAAGAATATAATAATGTTGATATGAATCTGTACAATGATTATTTTGACATATTAAAGAAAGAAGGTAATCTACGTCTGGAAGAAGCGGGATCCGCACAGGATTTGTATGCTGAACTTACCAAAGTCCTCCAAGCAGTTATTACAGATAAGAATGCAGATGTTGCATCTCTTATGAAGACTGCAAATGACAACTATCAGAAACTTTTGGATGAGACGGTAAATAAATAGATTATAAAGTTGATGGGGATCTTTTTTAAGATGCCCATCAATTCTAAATAAGGCTAATTGTTTATCAGTGGAATTTCTAAACAGATAAGTAAAAGCTAAGGAGGACAGATAAGGTGGCTGGAAGAAATAAGTACAGTGCAAATAGCATAACGGTAAGAGGATTAAAAAGAAAAGATGGGATAGGCTGGCTTATTATGCTTCCCACTATTTTGCTATTTGCATTTTTCGTGTGGGAACCATTGTTAGAAAGCATTCGGCTTTCCCTTTATACGGCAAAAGGGATCCGACTGGAGAAGTTTGTAGGGTTTGAAAATTATATCCGTGTTTTAAAGCATCCGGATTTTCTTGCAGCCTTTTCTAACACTTTCGTATACATATTTTGGTCTTTGATAATTGGATTTTTCATACCCATACTTTTGGCGGTGCTGATAACAGAAACTACTCACTTTAAAAGTTTTTTCAGAGTGGGTATATACTTTCCTAATATTATGCCGGGGTTAGCTACGGTGCTTATGTGGGGATTCTTTTTCCGACCGGGAAGTACAGGGGTTTTAAATATTATACTTGGAAAAATTGGTATTGAGCCTCAAGTCTGGCTTACCAATTCAAAGTGGACCATTCCTCTTATTATAATTATTATGACATGGAAAGGTGCAGGTTCCACCGCATTAATTTATATGGCTGGAATTTCCAATATAAATCCTGAATTATATGAAGCGGCTACTATAGATGGGGCAGGAATACTCAGCAGAATACGCTACATTATTTTACCCGGCATTTTTGCTCTGGGAAAGACCCTTCTTATCTTACAAATTATATCCGTGTTCCAGATTATTTACGAGCCTCTGGTTATGACAAATGGAGGACCTAATAACGCCAGTATATCTATCATGCATCTGGTTTATAATTATGCTTTTCGAGACTTTAATTATCCAATGGCGGCAGCTTTGTCTGTTATGATGGGTATTGTGCTGATTATATTAAGCGGATTATATTTTAAGATTACTGCTTCTAAAGAGAATTAGGGGGTGTTTTCCATGTTTTTTGATAATTACAGAAAAAAAGAAGACGGAGCTGTTCGTTTTTATGACTTACATTCCAAACGGACCAGAATATTGCTGGTTGTGATATACCTTATATGCCTGGCTGTAATCATAGTGTCTCTCTTTCCGCCTATTTGGGTATTCCTTGCAAGCTTTAAGGATATCAAAGAGTTTCGGAGAAATGCCACCATATTACCTTCACAGTTTGATTTCGGTGTATATGCAAAAACCTGGAGTGATTTGAAATTTGCCAAGTTTTACATAAATTCTCTTATATCTGCTGTAGGAAGTGTTCTATCTGCGGTTATATTTAATGGACTATTGGCTTATGTACTTGGTGTAATTAAACCGAAGGGACATAAAATCATTTATGGACTGGTTATGTGGAGTTTACTGATTCCCGCAACTACCAGCGTTGTCGCATTGTTTATTAACATTAACAGGATTGGATTAAATCAATCATTCTTACCACTTTGGCTTTCTTTCGGTGCCAATGCATTTTATGTAGTATTATTTAAACAATTTTTTGAACGGCTGCCCAAGGAATTAGTGGAAGCGGCCAAATTGGACGGCTGTGGTTATCTGAAGACTTTTTCCAGAGTTATTCTGCCGCTGTCTAAGTCCATTGTTATGGTGGTAGTTATATTTGCTGTAAATGCTGCCTGGTCAGATTTTCTTCTTCCCTATCTTGTATTAAATGGATCAGGAAAAGAAACGGTTATGGTTCGGTTGTTTATGTTTCGGACTTCCAATGCAACGGACGTAGAAGTATTAAGAGCGGTAGCATTTTCAATAATACCGCCGGTCATATTATTTGCTATTTTTCAGAAACAAATAACAGAAGGTGCATCAGCAGGAGCAATAAAGGGGTAGAGTATGGCAAAATCAGCAGATATTTATTATAAAATACATCCATGGAAGATCATAGAAGAGGGCTTCCGCAAAGAATACGCCATGGTGTCCGAATCCATATTTTCTTTGGGAAATGAATATATGGGAACCAGAGGAAACTTTGAAGAAGGGTATTCAGGTGACAGCCTTACGGGAAATTATTTTAACGGAATTTATGAAGCCGCAGAATTAGAAAAATCCTCTTACAAAGGAATGATAGATAAAACCGAATTCATTGTGAATTCAGCAAATTGGCTGTATACCAGAATTCAGGCAGATAATGAGAAGGTGGATCTATATACCTGTGAATTTAAAGACTATGTAAGAATACTGGATTTAAAAAACGGTATTCTAACCAGGTCCTATGTATGGGTATTAGAAAACGGTAAGGAAATAAGGCTTGAATTCGAGAGGTTTTTATCCATGAAGGAGGCAGAAATAGCCACTCAGAAGATTACAATAACACCTCTGAATTTTTCGGGAGATATTATTCTTTATTCAGGTATTGATTTTGGGCTAATGCATCACATGACCGGAAGGAACATGTGGAATGTTGACGGTACTACAGCAGATAATGACAGTATCAGTATGCTTGGCAATACCATATCCACAGAACAGTCGGTTCTTGTAAGCTGCCGGTTTCAGGTAGATTGCAAGGAGTGGTCTGATATAGAGAATGGTAAGAAGCTGGTTAGAAAGTTTGTGCTTTCCGGAGAAGAAGGCAAACCCTTAGAGTTTGTTAAAGTCATAAGGAATCTCACAAGAAAAGGAAATAGTGAAGAAGATAAAGCGCATTTTAGAACAAGGTGTGGAAAAAACCAGGAAGTGTTACATTCTTTATCTTACCATAAGTTAAGAGAGGACACTATTAACTGGTGGGAAAGAACCTGGCAGGACTCTGATATTGTGATAGAAGGAGATGAATTAAACCAACAGGGAATTCGGTTTTGTATCTTCCAGATGCATCAGACCTATCACGGTGCGGATAAAGGAACCATTATTGGGGCGAAAGGTCTGACCGGAGAGGCATACAGTGGAAATACCTTTTGGGATACAGAAGCTTATTGCCTGCCTTTTTATATCTTTAATAACACAGAGGCCGCAAGGCATCTTCTGGAGTTTCGCTATCTGACACTTGGAGAAGCTATGGAAAGGGCAAAAGCCTTGGATTGCAAAGGTGCTTTTTATCCTATTGCCACCATTACGGGAAGGGAATGCTGCTCCTTATGGCAGCATGCAAGTCTTCAGCTTCAAGCTTCTACAGCGGTTGCATATGGTTTCTGGCATTATGAGAATATTACGGAGGATGAAGAATTTATCTTTGAAAAAGGGCTTCCCATTCTGATTGAAGTCAGCAGGATGCTTGCTTCCAGAGGCGACTGGAATCAAGAGAAGACTAGTTATGGATTTTATGGGGTGATGGGGCCGGATGAATTTCAGATGATGGTAAACCATAATTGTTATACCAATTATCTTGGAAAGAAAACAATGGAATATACCCTTACAGTTTTAGAACGCTATTCTATAAAGAATCCAGTCGGTTATGAAAAAATTATTAAGATGCACAGCCTTTCAAAAGAGGAAATTGAGGAATTTCGCATTATAGCAGAGCATATGTATATTCCTTATCAGGAAGAAACCGGTATATTTGAACAGCATGAGGGCTATTTTAATCTCCCTCATGTAGAGATTGATAAAATACCCATAGAAGAATTTCCTTTGTATCATCATTGGACCTATGACAGGATATATCGTAATGATATGTTAAAACAGCCGGATGTTCTTATGATGATGTTATTATATAACAATAATTTTACGAAAAAGCAGTTAAAAAGCAATTATGAGTATTATGAACCTAGATGTATCCATGAAAGTTCACTTTCTCCATCTGTACATTCTATTCTAGCTTCTCAGCTAGATAAAGAGGAAGAAGCTTATAAGTTTTTTGGATTTGCTACAAGAATGGATCTTGACAATTATAACAGAAATACAGGAGAAGGTCTGCATACCACTTCCATAGCTGCTGCCTGGATGAATATTGTTTGTGGTTTTGGTGGAATGAGGTCGGATGGAAAGCTGCTTTCTTTTACGCCATCCCTGCCAAAAGAGTGGGAAGCATATACTTTTAAAATTCATTTTAAAGGAGATGTTCTTAGTTTCCATGTGGATAAGAAATCCATAAAGATATTTTCTAAAAATGGCTTGGGAATCCAGATACTGGTCTATGGGAAATCATATATATTAGGGCAAGAGGAAATTGTTATAAGAAGAACATCTTGTAAAGTTAAAAAGAAGGAAACTTGAAAGGGAGTGTATGATTTCAACCTCATCAGGTAAGTTTCCCAGCTCCGGTAAGTGGGAGCTGGAAATTACCTGTTTCTGCAGAAGTTCAAGTTCCTGCTGAAATGCCACGCAGCGGCAATGAGGTTATGAGCAAGCAGCATAAGCAGAGTGGAAATATCTCCTTATGGTTAATAATGCATAGACTTTACACTTTCTCTTTCCACAAGATGAATAGGAAGAATGACTTCCCGGTTTAGAATCGGCTTATTATCCAATTTATCCATCATAAAATAAACGGCTAATTTTCCTTTGAGAGGAGCATCTTGATGAATGGTAGTTAGTTTAGGCGAGGTTAACCGGCACAGATTAATATCATCAAAACCTATAACGGATATATCATCAGGAACCTTTTTACCAGCCTCTTTTAAACCTGACATAATACCTGCCGCGAGTATATCGGCAGTAGCAAAAACCGCGGTGATATCATTTCGCAGGGCAAGACTGCTTCCTAGTGCAAGGGTGGTATCAATATCAAGTTCCTGTTCAAATACAAGGTTCTGTCTAAAAGGAATAGAAGCCTCTTTTAGAGCATCTTTATATCCCTGAAAACGTTCAAATACAACACCCTTCTCCCGAATAGTAGGAGAAGCAAATGCTATCTTTTTATGACCTTTATCAATCAGATATCTGGTAGCAATATAACCACCGTCATAATCTTCCAGGCCTACGTTACAGATATTTGGATGGGATACATAACTGTCAATCAGCACTACAGGGATTGTAAGATTACTAAGTGCTTCAAAAAATTCATCTTGAAAAACTCCGGTGCAGAACAGTCCGTCCACATTCCAGGTGCGTAAAAAATTCATAAGGTCAGAAGTGGTTTCTACGGTACGAAGCATTAAATAATAGCCATTTTCTCTTAAAGTTTTCTCTATGGCACCGATAAAGGCGGAATGAAAAGGATCTTCTACAATGCTTTCTTTTTTATTTGAAGTAAGGTGGCTGATCATTCCGATTACTTTCGATGAACTAGACACCAAAGAGCGTGCTGACATATTCGGAACATAGCCTAATGTATCAATAGCTTCTTTAATACGAGCGATGGTTTCTTCGGATACACGGCCTGCCTTTCCGTGGATTACATTGGAGACAGTAGTACAACTGACCCCTACAGCCTGTGCAATGTCTTTTATAGTGGTCATTTTTAAGTTCCTTTCTTTTGCAGGTTTTATGTTAAACCAAGTGTAATTAGTTTAACATAATTGTGTAAAAATGTACAGATGAATTCAATTACTGCCTCCCAGAATGGAGACATAGTAGTAAATAGCAGTAATACAAAAAATAAAATTAAAAGACGAAAAATCAAAAGAAAAATGAAATATGAAGGAGTAGGTAGGATGATAAAAGGCGTAATTTTTGATTTGGATGGAGTGCTTGTATCCACGGATGAATTGCACTTTAGAGCATGGAAAAAACTAGCTGAAGAGCTTGGAATTGATAAATTTTCAAAAGAGGATAATAAAAGACAAAAAGGTATCAGCAGAATGAATTCACTGGATGTGGTCTTAAGTAAAGGGAGTAAAATCTATACGGAAAACGAAAAAGAAGAGCTGGCAGAGCGTAAGAATACATACTATAAAGAGTTTTTGGAGGAACTGGATGAGCGGGGAATACTTCCAGGAGCGAAAGAATGTCTTTTAATGCTAAGACAAAAAGGAATTCTTATCGGAATCGGCTCCGTAAGTAAAAATGCGCCTCTTATTTTGAAAAGAACCGGACTCCATCATTATATTGATCAAGTCAGCTGTGGGCTTGATATAACCAGATCAAAGCCGGATCCACAAGTATTTGAGGTTGCAGCAGACAAACTGGGGCTAAAATATGAAGAATGTTTGGTGGTAGAAGATTCTTTTGCCGGTGTGGTGGCGGGGAAAGCGGCCCATATGAAAGTATTGGGGATAGGAACTGAATATAAACAGCTGAGAGCAGATTACGAGGCTCCGGACCTTGGAGCAGAAATTAATTGGAAAGTTATCTTGGAAGAATAGAAGTGGATCGATTCAGGAGGAATAGGCATATGGAAAAAGGGAAAAAGTTTATAGAGTTTGCTCAGTGGTTCTCTATGAGGGCCCAAAATCCTTACAAGATGCAAAATCGGAAGAACTGATAAGTGTAAGCGAAAAGCAAACGAACTCAAACCATTGCTGTGGAAATCAGTGATGATGGTGAGAACTTTACTCTCCTTGCCGGGGAGAAGCGATATACCTTCGATCCTGATACGGGGAATGAAGTACAGCTGCTTTTTGATGATATACAAGCAAGATATGTACAACTTGTTATTACGGAGAACTCCGGAGCCGGCGGTGGACAGGTGGCTGAATTTGAAATTTATCAAAAATAAATGGAACAAAATTTTAAAATCAAAGAGTAATAAATACTGGATTATCCATTGGTAAAGTAATTTCTATCCCCAAATATGAATCTTAGGAAAATATTAATAATTTTTTATGCAAAAATAAACACATTTTATTGCTTGTCATGTTACAATATAGGGATAAGTATTAGGGAAGGGATAAATATGAATGAATAATAAAGTATTGATAGTAGATGATGAACACGAAATAGCAGACTTAGTAGAAGTATATTTGAAGAATGAAAATTATACCGTTTTTAAGTTTTATTCTGCTAAGGATGCTCTTGCTTGTATTGAAAGTACAGAAATTGATCTTGCTATTTTAGACATAATGATGCCGGATATGAATGGATATACTCTTTGCCAAAAGATACGTGAGCATCATGCGTATCCTATTATTATGCTGACAGCAAAAGATGATGAAACAGACAAGATAACGGGATTAACTTTGGGAGCGGATGACTATATTACGAAACCCTTTCGTCCTCTTGAAATGGTGGCAAGAGTGAAAGCCCAGCTGCGGCGATATAAAAAGTATAATACGGTACAAAATGATGGGATTACGGATTCCGTTATTGATCATTCCGGACTTGTAATGAATATAAAAACCCATGAATGCTTATTAAATGAAAAGGAGCTTATTCTTACTCCTACTGAGTTTGCCATACTTCAAATCCTTCTTGAGAGAAAAGGTAACGTAGTAAGTGCAGAAGAAATATTTCATGAAATCTGGAAAGATGAATATTACAGTAAAAGCAATAATACAATTACCGTACACATTCGACATTTGCGGGAGAAAATGAACGATACAGTAGAAAATCCTAAATATATAAAAACAATTTGGGGAGTGGGTTATAAAATTGAAAAATAAAATGAAAAATAATTCTGATTTTTCCCGGTTAAAAACTAAAATGTTTTTACAGTCATTGGGTATGGTGGTAATTGCCTTTGCAGTTATAGGAGCAATTTATAATTCGGTTTGGCGTGGAAAAGGAGGAAATTGGCTGGTTTCTGTGCTCCAAAGGTATTTTCCCTTGGGATATTATGAAGCACTTAATATTTATCAGAAAGTATTTCGTGACAATCATGAGATAATATGGATTGTAGCTGTTTCTATTGTCTTCTTTATATTGTTCAGGCTTTCTCTTATAGGATTTACCAAGTATTTCAATGAAATTAATCAAGGAATTGATAAATTACTCAAAGATGACGGAAAAGAGATTGTTTTATCAGACGAGATGTTTGCCATAGAGAAAAAGTTAAACACTGTCCGCCAAACTTTAGAAAAGCGTGCTTTTGAGGCACAACTGGCTGAACAGCGTAAAGACGATTTGGTTATGTATCTTGCTCATGACATTAGAACTCCCCTTACATCTGTAATTGGCTACTTGAGTTTATTAGATGAAGCTCCTGATATGCCACCGGAGCAGAAAGCAAAATACGTTCATATAACGTTAGATAAAGCAAACCGTTTAGAAAAACTAATAAACGAATTTTTTGAAATTACCCGGTATAATTTGCAACATATTATTTTGGAAAAAGGAACAATTGATCTTTATTTTATGCTTGTACAATTAATAGATGAATTTTATCCAATCCTAACTGCAAAAGGAAATACTGCCATAATTCAGGCAGATGAAAACCTTACAATTCATGGAGATTCTGAAAAGCTGGCAAGGGTATTTAATAATATCATGAAAAATGCGGTAGCCTATAGCTACCCTGATACGGAAATAATAATTTCAGCTGAAAAAAACAATAATAGGATGGTTATTACCTTTCAAAACAAAGGAAAAACCATTCCCTCAGAAAAACTGTCAACTATCTTTGAAAAGTTTTACCGGATGGATGAAGCCCGTACCTCTGTTACAGGAGGTTCTGGTTTAGGATTAGCAATAGCAAAAGAAATTGTTACACTACATGGAGGGACTATTTCAGCCCAAAGTAAAGATAACACAGTTACCTTTATCGTATCACTGCCCTTTGAAGATTAGTAAATATCAATAGAATATTAATATTTTCTTAGGAATTTAATAATGGAATGTTAAAGTACAAGCTGCTCTGATTCGGTACAATGATTACTGGATTGGAGCTCCTTTTATTTTCTAAAAGAGAAAATTGTATATAATTTTGAATGAAAGTAGTTTTTTAAAAGAGAAAGGTGTGTATTATTTTGAATGAAAATAGAACAGATAAACGGCTGGTCAGGAAAAAGAAAAAGCAGCATCGCAGAAGAATGATTAAGCTATATGGGTTGTTTTTTATTGTTATATCATTGTTACTCTTTATGCCTATAGTAATGAAAGAGCTTCAGTCAATGAATGAAGATCAACCATTTAAAATATCGGATATAAAGACTAAGGATTTAGTAACGCCGGATAGAAGAACTGCCAATCCAACTGGCATACCGGTTGATTTAGACCGCTTAAATAGTCCCAATGCCATTCTTGTGGATTTAAACAGTGAAAAGGTGTTGGTGGAACATAACAGCAGTGAACGTATATACCCGGCATCCTTAACTAAAATTATGACGGCAATACTTGCAATTGAGAATACACCTGATTTAGATCAAACATTGATTTTTTTGCCGGAGTTATTTCAAGACCTGTATTCACAAAATGCTTCCATGGCTGGGTTTCAGCCAGGTGAAGAAGTAAAGTACAAAGATGCACTATATGGAATACTGCTCCCTTCCGGAGCTGAATGCTGTTTGGCTTTCGCTGACGCTATTGCTGGTTCTGAATCTGAATTTGTAGAGATGATGAACCGGAAGGCTGAGGAACTTGGAATGAAGAATACTCATTTTCGTAACACAACAGGTTTGCATGACGATGATCATTATTCAACGGTTAAAGACATATCTATACTTCTTCAATATGCACTAAAGAATGATGTTTTTCGTACTGTTTTTACCAGCAGCAGATACAGTACCACCCCTTCTAATTCTCATCCAGATGGATTTACTTTTCGTAGTACTATGTTTAAAAACATGGATTCCTCTGAAGTACCCGGAGGGGAAATCTTAGGCGGAAAAACCGGATATACCGGTGAAGCAGGACTTTGCCTTGCAAGTTTGGCTAGTATTAATGGTAATGAGTATATATTAGTGACTGCACATGCAGACGGAACACATCAAACAGAGCAATTGCACATTATGGATGCTGTAAATGTTTATAGTCAATTAGGAGTTGCAGCAGCTAATTGATAACTTCAGGTAAAAACTGCCGGTCAATTGAAAAACAAATTTACTTACATTTAAAACTTTTAAGTAGTTGACTATTTAACTGTTTTAACTGCATTTTGACTGTTTTTAAAATTATTGAAACAAAATTCCGTTCAAAATCGTCTAATATATATAGAGATATTAGTTATTAAATTATCAAATTATGGTTTTCATTTGGCTAGGGGGAATAGAAGTTGATTTATATAAAAAGTTTAATCCATCGATTCAGATTGAGTAAATACCGCTATTTTGTTAAAAGTATTATATTTGCATTCTTTGGAACACTATGTTTGCTTTGGG
>NZ_DAMAUC010000002.1:98783-101360 GCF_032079385.1 Anaerocolumna sp. | reverse complement strand
ATTTATAGGAATTATAATTTGCCTTATATTAGGGTTACGTTCTATGGTTCATAATTGTGAATACCATAAAACTTCAAAAGAGATTTGTCCTTATCAAAAAGCATGAAATTATACAAGACACCGATTGTAAATTTTGGCGGCGTCTTGTATGTTTATTGGATATTTGAAGAAGTGATACAGCTGGCTTTTATTCATTGTATTTAAAATACTATAATATTTTTTGCATCCGGATATGTTCAACGGGTGCTTGATTCATTAAATAAATCTCACCATATTCCTGATAGCCTAGTTTCTTATAAAAATCCTTAGCTGTTACGCGAGATTCCAAACATATCTTTTTAATGCCATGCTGTAACGAGCGTTTTTCCATACTCTCAAGAATTGCACGACCGATACCACTTTTCTGTAAATTTGGTTCAACACATAAAAAGCGGACTTTGGCAGTTGCTTCGCCTTCAAAAATAAGGACTCCTGTGCCAAGGATTGTTTCGCCATCGAAAACAGCAAATACAGCAGCCTGTTGTTCATAGGATAGATCATCATTCTTGATTGAAAGTCCAAGGGGTTTTCTCATAATTTTGTCTCGTAATAGTAGGGTTTGTTCATAGCGTTTTGAACCAAATTCTAATTCTTCTACAGTATATAGATTCATAATAATCCTCCTTAATTTAACTACGTATTATAGTACACAGTATTTAATAAAGCAAGAATAAAATCATTTTCTTCTATGTCTTATTATACTAATTTTGCTATGTAGCAATAGGTAGAGATTTCTTAAAATAGCAGGGAAAAGCAGTTTGCTGCCTTCTATAAAAATTGTTTATAGACTCATTTATCACACTCATACCGAAACCACAATCAGTATGAAATAATGCTCCATATTACATTTTACAAGGAATTTTCTAGCTCCGTTATACTTTATATGAAGAAATACTACTTTATTTTTTAAAATGTGGTATAATAGTAGGATTGAATAAGATATAAAAGGAGTAAATTAGATGATACAATTATCCAGAATTGGAATTCGAAACATTGCTTCCAGTGATGTGGTTTATGCCAGAGGTCTTCAGGACTATAAAAATAATCAAGTCGTCAATGCCACCTGGTCCAATAACAAACAACAATACCGCATTACGGTTAAGGATAATTTTAATTATAATGTAACCATTAAAGTATTCGAAGACGGCTCATTTGAACATAGCTGTAATTGCTCGGAGCATCTGAAAGAGAACGGTGCATGCAAACATGTTGTGACTGCACTTCTTTTCGTACTTAATTATGTGGAGCGTTCCTTGTTAAAAGAACCGGATAATCCGGAGGAAAAGAAAATATATCAGATCATCGAGTATTTTAGTAATGAAGAAGTAAGCATAGTTCAAGGAGAAACTTATCATGTAGAAGTAACCATAACTATACCAAATCTTCTTAGAGATAATGAAGGAAATGTATTTGTTTCTATTCGTGTGGGCAGTAATAAACTTTACAAAATTCAATCCATAAAGAAGTTTTTATTGGATTTATATAATAAAGAAAATATTGTGCTTGGCAAAGAATTTAAATTCGTTCATGGTGAGAGTAAATTTGATAAACAGTCTGGTAAAGTACTCGATTATTTTCTAGAAATACTTGAGATTCAGGAAGTTGTAGATAAAATGGCAATTCCCAAATTATTTAACCGGGCTCAAGTGATTTTAACCAAGAATATGCTTTTAAGGCTGTTAACCATATTGGGAGAGAATAAATTTCAGTTAGAACTTTATGGAAAAGGATATGAAGATGTTATATTTGCAGCTTCCAATCCTAATATTAAGTACAATTTATCTATGATTGAAGATGGAATCGTAATGGATTACAAGGGCAATTATCACATTATTCCACTTACAGATACCGGAGAATTGCTATTTTTCAATGGATGTATCTATAAACCCAATAAACGGTTTACCCATAATTATGTTCCCTTTTATAATAATTTAGGAGGTAATCGGGAACCGCTGGTATTCAAAGGAGTCCATAAAAACAAATTTTTGGAAGTGGTTCTGCCTAAAATAAGTGAAATTATGGAGCTAACCGTACCGGAAGAATTGCAGGATAGGTTTATTACTGAGGATTTAGAGCCTGTTGTATATTTGGACAGGGTGAAGAATCATATTCGTGGAGAACTAAAATTTAGATACGGTGAACATGAATTTAATGCTTTTGACAATCCATCTGCATCTAACTTTATTATAGTAAGGCAGCCTGGGAAGGAAGATTACTATCTGGAATATATGGAGAAGTTAGGCTTTGTACCGAAATCTCATAGTTTTATTATGAGAAATGAAGATGATATATATGAGTTTTTAACAGATTCTGTTCACGATCTGGTCAAGGAATGTGAATTGTACTATTCTGATGATTTTAAAAAGATTAATATTAAATCGCCAGGAAGTTTTAAAGCCGGACTTCGTGTGAGTACAGGTGTTGATTTATTAGAAATGGATTTAAATTACGAAGAAGTCCCAAAAGATGAACTACAAGAACTTTTTAAGTCTTATCGCTTGAAGAAGAAATACTATCGTTTAAAGAATGGCAGTTTTA
>NZ_DAMAUC010000002.1:0-98773 GCF_032079385.1 Anaerocolumna sp. | reverse complement strand
TTTATTAATCTGGAAGATGAGAGTATTAAGAATGTATGGGATATTTTAAGTAAGCTGAATGTTTCGGGTAAAGAACTGGATAAAGAAAAAATAGAAGTATCCAAGAATGCTGCAGTATATTTAAATAATGCATTTTCAGAATTAGATTTGGAAGTGGAAAAAAATGCAGATTTTTCTGCTTTGGTAGATAGTATCTTAAATCCCAGCATAACAAAGTATCTGGTACCCGACGGAATCGAGGCTACTCTGCGCCCTTATCAGATGACCGGATATAAGTGGCTTAGAACTTTAGCAAATAATAACCTGGGTGGAATTCTTGCAGATGATATGGGTCTTGGTAAGACATTACAATCTATTGTATATATGGCTTCTCTTCTTGAGGAATCTAAGAAGAAAAATAGCAATGTTAAAAAGAAGGAATCTGAAATAGGTGTAAGCACAAAGAAAGAATCTGCAAAGGAAGCATCTTCGAAGGAAGTACCTTTGGAGGAAGAACCTGTACAAGTAAGGTTTTTAATTGTTTGTCCTTCATCACTTATATACAACTGGCAGGATGAAGTAGATAATTTCGCTCCTCATTTGACAACAGAAGTGATTACCGGTTCGCCAAAAGAAAGACAAGAGCTGATTGAATCGGACAGGAAAGCAGATATAATCATCACTTCCTATCCCTTAATACGAAGAGATATAGAATTATATGAGAAAATACAATTTCATACCGTATTTATTGATGAGGCTCAATATATTAAGAATGCCGATTCTCTCAATGCAAAGTCTGTTAAACTCATAAGGGCAAAGCACAAATTTGCTCTAACAGGTACGCCAATTGAGAATTCCTTGTCCGAATTATGGTCCATCTTTGACTTTATCATGCCAAATTACTTGTTTAGTCATTCTAAATTCGTAAATATATATGAAAAACCTATTATGAAAGAGGAAGAAGATAAATTAAAAGATTTAAACAGACGCATTACCCCTTTCATATTAAGAAGAATGAAAAAAGACGTATTGCATGAGCTTCCTGATAAAGTGGAAGAAAAGATGCTTACAGATATGGTAGAGGAACAGAAGAAGATATATGTATCCTTTATGGAGAATGTTAAAAGTGAAATCAATACAGAAATTAAAGAAAATGGCTTTGAAAAGAGTAAGATGAAAATACTTGCTGCTTTAACCAGACTTCGTCAAATATGCTGTCATCCAAGTACTTTTATCAATAACTATACCGGTGGAAGCGGAAAACTAGAATTGTTAATGGAGATTATAACGGATGCTATTGCCAATGAACACCGAATACTTGTATTTTCTCAATTTACGTCCATGCTTTCTATTATTGAGACGGAATTACAAAAAGAAGATATCGGATGCTTTTATCTGGCAGGCTCAACAAAAATACAGGATCGAAATGACTATGTTAAACGCTTTAACCAGGGAGAAGGGAAAGTGTTCTTAATCTCTCTAAAGGCAGGCGGAACCGGTCTTAACTTAACCGGTGCAGATACGGTTATCCATTATGATCCATGGTGGAATCCGGCAGTAGAAGACCAAGCCACCGACAGAGCTTACCGTATAGGTCAAATGAAATCCGTCCATGTAATTAAGCTGATTACCAAAAGTACTATTGAAGAAAAGATTTATAAATTGCAAAAGAAGAAGAAAAATTTATCCGATTCTGTTATTCAGTCTAAGGAAGTATTTATTAATACTTTAACCCGTGAGGAATTGGAAGAAATCTTAGGATAGGTGAGTAGTGATGTATGCAGCATTGCTACTACCGGATTCGGGCTGTTGTTGGCTGTGTTTGGGTTAATAGGATAGCAGCTCTTTTTTAGAAAATTATTTCTTTATAAGCATTATAATATTGTATAGAATCCACCCCGGCTGTGCGGATACAGTCTGGGGTGGATTCTATTTTCTTTTGTAGGCTGTTGTCGTAGCTTGTTGCCAAAAATGTAATGTTCTACATTTTTAATTAAGCTTTGCTTTTGTTTATGCGAATACTTGCTACTATAAACATAATAATTGATAATGCGAATACACCTGACAATGGAAATAGTGTATCTGTTAGCATTCCTCCTTTTTGCAGTTTTTCAATGGATATCATAATCCACCTTTGAGGAAATATATTACCAAGTATTTGAAGTGATTTAGGCATTGAAGAAAATGGGAATAAGGCTCCTGATAATATAGAAGTTGGAAGCAGTATCAGGACCCCAAAATTCCATACCATATTTTCATCATTAATAAATGCTGCCAGCATTAATCCAACGGCAGTTGTGAATATCCCCAGAATCCCGAATATTACAATAATTTGTGTCGGATACTTCATTCCAAAATCAAAGTGAAATAATTTCCCAGTTACAAAGTAAATCAATGAAAATAATAATAAATGAACAAAAAATACACTACCACGTCCAAATAAGTAAGTTGAAAGTTTTGTTTTGCTCATATAGATTCTATTTCGTATTCCAGTATTCTTTTCAGCGATTATTAAACCAGCTAATAAGGAACCAGATCCAATCATTTTAAAAATAATAATTCCAAGTGCGTTAGTAACAGGTACACCTTTTCGTGGGACATCATTTTGAGAGAGTACAATATTATTAGTAGTATTCATTTTATACTGCTGAATTTTAGAATTTAAAACTACTCCTATAAAATCAGCCAGAGTAGAATCTTTTGCTTTTATAATTCTTACTGGAATATCTTTTTCAGAATCAGATTCTGAGGCGTTTTTTTCAACTATAATAGCCAAGTCAATTTTATCATTGATAATATTCTGTTCAATCGCATCTAAATCAATAGTAAAAGGATTTAAAAAATCCATATCATATATCGTATTTTCTATTAATTCCCCCAATTCTCCTTTGTCTAGATTGATAAATGCAATATTGACTTTTGAACGGAAGGACAAAACAAAGGAGAAAATCAACAACATAAATATAGGTGTTAAAACAATAGTTGAAAAGTATTCTTTATTTCGTGTGAATAATGTCCACGAATTTTTTAAGATATTATTCATAGAGATATACCCCCTTTATCTTTTCTGCCTTTTTTAAAATAGAATAGATAAGTACCATGAAAATGATAATAAGTAAGCAAAGAATGACAGCAATCACAAATTCTGTATTGATTTTTCCACTTGATAGAGAAATGGCAGAGTTGGTAATCCAATATAAAGGACTGAGTTTGCAAATGAAAGACACTATTTTTATAGAATCCAAAAATGATAAAGGTGTTAAACCGCCACCTAACAGCCCGAAAGAAATTGAAATAATAAGTATACTATCATTCAGTACAGCTTTCTTTTGGATAAATAGCCCCATGATGGCTCCTAATGTAGAACTAAGTAGTGAAAGTAATAGATAAAGGGCATATATCAATATAAAGTATTTTCCCCAACTTATATTCAAAATCAAAGATGAAACTAAGTAAACCAGAAGAATTTGCAATAAGCCTATGGTACATCCCAAAGCTACTTTGCTAATAAGTGTTTTATTTATATTTGCTTTTGAAATATAAATTCGTTCAAACGTTTTTGTTTCTTTTTCTATAAAGATACTTTGACCTACAATAAGGCTTAAATACATTATAATGAGACCTAATTCTGCAAATGTAAAATAGGTATAAGAATTGATGGTTTTTTGTTTGACTTCCACCATTTCAATGGAATTAGATTCTAAATTTTCTGTTCTACCTAAGATATTCTTATAAGCAGCTCTTAGTATTTTACTTTCTGCTGGCTCATTATATGGAGAACGATAATAGTAAAATCCGTTATCTGACAACTGTATCAAAGCAATAGCATTTTGTTTATTTACATCCTCACAGCCACTATTGAAATCATGTATTTCTATAAACTTTATATTCATGCTTTTATTAACATAGCTTTTAAATTGCTTAAAATTTTGTTGATATTGTTCATTACTACCACTTTCCACAATATAAAGAACAGTGCTGTCAGTATTTATGTTTGATTCAGTTCTGCCGACAATATTCGACATTGCATAACCCATAAGCAGAATAAGGCAAATCGGTACTACTAACATAAACAAAATATTAAATGGTTTTCTGAAGAATTGCTTTATTTCTTTTATGTACATTTTGGCAAACATCAATCTCTAAGCCCCTTTCCGGTCAATGATAAAAATACTTCTTCCAGTTTGGGTGTTTTATTTTCAATCCCAATTATGTTAATTTTAGATTGTTTGAGAATCTGGAATATAGAAGCATAATCATTCATGTTTTCATTGCAATATAAGGTAATTATATTAGCTTTCTTAATTACTTCATTAATCCCTAATATATCTTGTAGCTTTTCTTTTAGATTTGTAAAGTCAAATTCTTTCGTATCTATGCTGATAACCAGTACTTTTCCTTTTTTATATTTGGATTTAATTTCATCAATCGTTCCGGTTAAAACAATTTTACCGTGGTCTATAAGTAATATTTTGTTGCATATTTCCTCCACTTCTTCCATGTAATGAGAAGTGTATATAATAGTTGTACCCTTTTGTTGTAACTTCCTTATACTATCTAAAATAAAATTTCTAGATTGGGGGTCAATTCCTACTGTTGGTTCATCCATAATGATAAGTTTAGGGTTATGAGCAATTGCACAAGCAATATTAATGCGACGTTTCATTCCGCCGGAAAATTTATCTACCCGTTTGTTTTTATGATTCTCAAGTCCTACCGTTTTTAATGCTTCATGTACACGGAATTTTAATTCGGCATTGCTTAATCCGTATAGTGCTGCAAAAAAAGATACATTTTCTTCCGCGGACAAATCGGGATAAATGGCCAAGTCCTGTGGTACTAATCCAATATTAGGGTGCCAGTTTTTAAAAGCTATATTGTCCTCAAAGAAAATTTCTCCCTCATTAGGTATTAACAACCCGGAGATCATGTTAATTGCCGTACTTTTACCTGCGCCATTTGGGCCTACAAGTCCTAGAATATCTCCCTTCTCTACATGAAAGCTGATATTATCAACAGCGATCATATCGTCATATTTTTTAGTTAAATTTTTTACGCTTAATAAGTTCATACTGTTTCTCCCTTCTGATATGCACATCCTTTTGGGTTAGGTAAAACTAACCAGTAATTTAAAATATAAACTATCTGTAAATCCATATAGTTTAAGATAGTTTTAGGTAAATGACACACTTGTGCATTGATAATGTTTTTAGTATAATACTCTTAAAACCACAATACAATGGCACACAGGAAAGTGATACAAATATTTGCTTTTGTGCCACAGATGGGAGCTGTATGGATGGAAATATTAGAAGAAAATAAAACGAAAAAATGGATCATTGAAGCACTAATCGAATTATTAAAATATAAAGAATATCAGGACATAACAATAGCCCAAATCGTAAATAAAGCAGGACTGGGAAGAAGAACATTTTACCGTTATTTCAAAACAAAAGATGAAGTTATGGAATATACAACGAATTTTCTAATGAATCAATTTGCAAATACGGTAATGATAAATCATGCAGATACTTTGGCAACTATCACTAAATCGTATTTTGAATTTTGGGAAAATTATATTGAACTACTGCTTTTATTGAACAAGGCACATTTACTTTATTATATAGAGGATAATTTACTTGAGCTTATCTATGAAGTTGCATTAAAAGTAGGACATATACCTCAGAATATGAATTATGAAGACGTGATGAGCAAATATAATCAGCATAAATATGAATTTGCTTTTAAGCTTGCAGGTTTTTGGAAAGTAACACTTGTTTGGTGTTCAGAAAATCCAAGAAAGACACCAGAAGAAATGAGTGAGCTGATAGTTTCGATGGTAAAATAAATTATCTATAAAAATAGCCTTGGCTATAAGATAAATTATCCTTAAAACGATGTTTATATTAGTAATATATTTTGAGAATAAGTATGAAAATACAACTGTTGTATCAAATGAAGTAAAAGAGATAAGAGTTAATGGTAGCCATATTTTCTAATATATGGTATATTATAGTTACTATTATTTCAAAAAATATATGATAAAGAATATAGCATAACATATTAAACATGTACCCCAATGCTTAGAAAAGGAGATATGATACATATGCCATTAAATCCAATATATAAAGATAACATGAAAAAACAAAAAATCATACTTGATTGCGACCCCGGTCATGATGATGCAGTAGCCATTATGTTAGCGGGAAGCAGTCCTGCTATAGATATATTGGGAATTACCATTGTAGCTGGGAATCAAACGTTAGAGAAAACAACAATTAATGCTTTAAATCTATGCCAGCACCTGGGACTTGATATACCTGTATATCAAGGTTGTGACAGGCCCATGATACGAGAGCGAAAAATAGCAGATGATATTCATGGAGAGACAGGCCTAGATGGAACTCATTTTGATCCTCTTGCCAAAAAGGTGGAGAATAAGCATGCAGTTCAATTTATAATAGATACTTTAATGGCCTCCGATGGGGATATTACTTTGGTATCTACTGGACCATTAACTAATTATGCTATGGCACTTAGATTGGAACCTGCAATAACAACTAAAATAAAACAATTTGTCCTTATGGGTGGTTCCTATCAGTTAGGAAATGTAACACCTGCTGCAGAATTTAACATTATAGCCGATGCCGATGCTGCTCATGTTGTATTTACATCGGGAAGAAAAGTCATTATGTTTGGTCTGGATGTTACTAGAAAAGTGCTTTGCTATCCAAGTGTAGTAGAAAGAATGGGAAAAGCGGAAAACAAAGCGTCTAAATTATTTGTAGATTTAATGAGTTTTTATAATCAATCACAAAAAAAAGTGTTTGGATTGGATGGCGGTCCTTTGCATGATCCGGTAACTATTGCCTATTTAGTTGACCCATCTGTGGTAACTACCAAAGCCATGCATACGGAGATTGATATTCGCAGTACGCAAAGTTATGGACGTACTAATTGCGATTATTTTGGGTATCTGAAAAAAGAGCCTAATAGCTATGTTGGCATAGATATTGATGTAGATAAGTTTTGGGATATTATCGAGAATGGAATAAAACTGTATTAAGTGGTATAACACCAATATATGTTTATAAATTACTTATCATGGCACCAATAGTGTTCTAAATTATTGATGTTATTTTCTAAGAAGTATTGTGAACCTTTCAAGGAAACATCAGCTGTTAAGTGAAGCTGTTGTAGGTGATAAAACTAATCAACAGCTTCTATTTTAGATTATATAGAAAATAATCTAGGAAGGAAAATGTATACTGGATTTCCCTATGCTTTCATTATACAAGGTGAATACATGCTTACCATTGGTATATGCGATGATGATACCAAGATTATTAGAAAATTAAAAAATATAATTCTTGAATCTACAAATGAGCAAATTGACATTCATACATATAGTAATGGAAAACAGTTATTAAAAGAAGATATAAGATTTGATATTTTATTTTTAGATATTGAGATGCCAATAATTAATGGACTAGAATTGGCAAAATTAATACGCAAAGTAGATACTAATGTAAAAATTATATATCTAACATATTATACAGAATATAAGGATATAGCTTTTTTAGTACACGCTTTTGCCTATCTTGTTAAACCGATAAAGAAGGAAATGGTACAAAAAATATTGAAAGAATCAATTTTATATACACCAAGTATTATAGATACGCAATATCATGAGGTGAGATTTTTACTCATTGATGGATTAGAATCTTTCTATACAAACGACATTTTATATTTTGAATTTGTAAATAGAAAAGTTACTTTCCATACAACAAATAATAAAATATTTATAATACATAATGAAAAAATTTCTATGATAGCAGAAAACATGAGTGAATATGATTTTTGTATGTCTCATAAAAGTTTTGTCGTAAATTTGTATCACGTAAAATTAATAAAAGGTTACGATATTACACTAATGAATGGGAGTATAATCCCTTTATCTCAAAAGTATTCTAAAATATTTAGGGCTGAGTGGGATAACTTTTTAAGAAAAATTATATTTCAATAATATTTATCGGAGCAAAAATAATGGAAAATTTAAAATTGTTTATTGTACAGTTGTTATCGTGTATAACAACTGTTTACATTATATTTAACTTCATGAATAAGATGTATACCCCAAAGTACAACAGTAAAAGATGTTCGGTAATGGGAATTGCCTGCAGTTTTTTCGCTGCATTTATTAATTATTTTCAAGTTCCTTTTTTAAACATGGTTTTTTTTATTTGTATTACAATATGTATAGGTGATGCCTTTTTTGCAAGTGATAATAAGTGGAAATATATTTATAATGTTTCATTTATTGTTATTCTAGGGATAATAGAAGAGATTACCATTATTGCTCTTGACCTTATTTTCTCTGAAATCAATTCCTCTATAAATTATAAAAATAATCATTTGTTGTATAATTTAATTTCAGCTATTATAATTTTATTAATATACCGAATTGTAATAAACCTATTTATTGATAAAGATACCAATTGGTTGAGCAGTAGGATGGGCTACTTATATATTGCCTTACCAACATTTAGCATACTGAATATTTATACAATAATGCAATTATTAATGAATGAAAAAGTAGACATGCTTAACATCCTTGGTTTTTTATGTATTCTATTTACGGTATTATTAAATATATTTTTTGTCGAGTTATTAGACATAATGTCTCAATCAAATTTAACAAAATACAAATTAGATATACTTGAGAATCAAGTAAAAATTCAATATAACTATTATAGAAATTTAGAAGTAAAATTTACGGATTCAAGAAAAATGTTACATGATGTGAAAAAACATTTGGCTGTAATAGAAAGTTTATATAAGAAAAATGATTATATTACTGCTAAGAAATATGAAAATAATCTTACCGAATTAATTGATAATAATGCTGTTAAAATATTTACAAAAAACAAAATATTAAATATAATATTAAATGATAAATTTAGGATTGCTACAGAAAATCAAATTTCTTTTAAAGTTAAGATTATGGACTGCAATATAAGTTTTATAACAGATATAGATATAACTGTTATATTTCATAATTTATTAGACAATGCGTTTGAAGAATGTCTCAAATTAAGCCCCGGTATGCGACCTGAAATTCTTATACAAATGAAAGAATTCAATGAGAATATAATAATTAATATTTGTAATACTAAAACTCCAATTACAGATAATAAAGAGAAAAAAAAAAGAACCAAGGGTAACCACCAAGGATTAGGCTTGGTAAATGTTAATGAAATAGTTAAAAAGTATAGAGGATATATGTCAATATCCAATGAAACTAATCAATTTTATGTGAATATAGTTTTACCTTTGCCTTGCTAAAACTATAACTTTTAAATTTAGGTATGTCAATAAAACCCTGGATTTTCAGGATTTCTGACATGCTTTTTTTCTATTCGTGTAATCGTCCTTTATACATGATGGACAGTTTTTTCTAAAATTTACAGCAGTTTCTTATAGCGGTCGTCCGTTTATTCACTGCTTCAAATGTTGCCCAATATAAGGCTTTTATTGCATTCCAGTTTCAACGCATTTGGAAAATTTGCCTTTTCATATTTCTTGGTAACAGCTTCATGCTAGCATGCCCTGTTCTTCATTTAGAGCCTGGTAAATATCATCTATTGGAAGCTATACATGTAAAATATGACTAAATCATGAAAATTTTGTGTGTTAGGCTATTAATTTTTTGTGTTATACATATCGTATTGAATATTTAAATAATAAGTATTAGTATACAGATACAAACAAAGGAGGAAGTGATTAGATGAATATAGAAAAAAAGGTATTAGAACACATTGCGGAAAGGGCTTATAAAACAGCAGAGAAAGTAGCTAACTCAGAATGTATATTTTATGCTTATCAAAAAAAGCTTCCAAATAAAATAAAGGAATTAAGAAAGTTTTGATGAATATAATTACTGAAAAATATATATCCAAGTTAATACAATATCAGATAATTGAGGAAGAGAATAAAGAGATTTATATGTATGGACTGGAATGTTATATTTTAAAGATAATACATACTTGTATATTTCTGGCAATAGGGTTATTAACAGATACATTTCCTAATACCATTATTTTCTTAATGGCATATAGCTTATTAAGAACTTATGCAGGTGGATACCATGCTAATTCATTAAGAAAATGCTTTTTGTTTTCGATAATAATTTCTTTTACTGTAGTACTTACTAGTTATTATTTAACCCGTATTGAAGTTTCTAATATATACAGCATAAGCTTATTAATTATATCCCTTTTTGTTGTAGGTAAATTCGCTCCTGTTGATACAGAGAAAAAACGACATGACTTACGCTAGGATATTTAGTGGTATCTCAATTATCACAAATTACTTACAATTTTTATGTTGGTTTTTCATCTAATAACAATCTATGGGATGGACTCATGGAGATTAAAATTTACTTATTATATAATATAATAATTATAATTACAAGAATAAAATCTAGACTTAAAAAAAGGGGCGAATAAAAATGGACACTAATATAATTTTAGTAGAAGATTTAACCAAGAAAATCAAGCAGCAGACAATTGTAGATCATTTAAATTTTAATGTTGGAAATGGAGATATATATGGGCTATTAGGTCCTAATGGAGCTGGTAAAAGTACTACTATAAAAATGATATTAGGACTTGTTTCACCAACTTCCGGTAGAGTACAAATATACGGAAATGATATAAGTATAGAAAAAAATAAAATATTAGATAAAATGGGAGCCATGATAGAGGCACCATGTTTTTATGATTATATGTCAGGATATAAAAATCTTGAAATATATATAAATTTGTATAATCTTCCTAAAACTAGAATTAATGAAGTAATGACGCTTGTGGGTCTAGAAAAAGCTGCAAATAAAAAGGTAAGTCAATATTCTTTAGGCATGAAGCAAAGATTAGCGATAGCTAGAGCTTTTATTAATGATCCTGAAATAGTAATCCTTGACGAACCAACTAATGGACTAGATCCTATAGGTGTAGTTGAGATTAGAAATTTGATAAAAAAGTTGTCTCAAGTAAACAAAAAAACATTTATTATTTCCTCTCATAATTTAAGTGAAATTCAGGAAATGTGTGATAAAGTTGCAATTATTAATAAAGGTAAATTGGTAGCTCAAGGAGAAGTATCAGATTTATTAGAAAGTAAATACGATGAATATATTATTAAGGTAAAATCTGCCTTAGAAGTTAAAAGCATCCTTGAGAAGTTAATGATTGTAAGATATATAGAAATAAATAATAATGAAATACATGTTCAAATTGACAAAGGAACTATAGGAATCATAAATAAAGAATTAATCAATAACAATATTGAAATACAATCTATTAGTAAAACAGAAAGAAACTTAGAATCCTTTTTTCTAAGTGTATTATAGGTGTGTAATATGATAGGATTATTAAAGAATGAAAGTAGTAAATTTTTTTTAAAGAAATGGCTGATATACACTTTTATCATTTTCTTTAGTACAATTTCGTTAAATATATTGATGTATGTTTCTTCAAATGTTCCTTCAAATATTACATTTCTTGAACTAATAAACGTATATATAAATCCCATAGGTGTTTTATCTGGTTTAATGTCGATATTAATACCTATAATTTCTATTGTTATATGTAGTAACATTTTTTGTGAGGAACAAGAGTCAGGTATAGATAAATATATATTAATTAGTAATATTAAAAGATGGAAATTTATAACATCTAAAGTTTTGTTTTGTTTTTTTGTAATTATTATAAATAGTATTACATTTTTTATATGTACAACTATATTAAGTGGAATACTCGCAAGAAACTTTCATGGAGTATTTACTCTTGAATATTTACGGATATACTTAAGGTATTTATATTGTAATTTGGGCATTTTACCCTTTGTATTTTTAGTTGGACTTTTATCGATTTTATTTAATAAATTTGATAAGGTAGTTGCAATATCTTTAGTTGTTTTTATTGTTTTTTATATCGTTGATAATATTTTAATGAAATTTAGCTTTTTTAGTATTTCAAATCCTATTATACATCTGATGTATTTATATGGTAGCAAAGTCCAACGCACTTTATCTTTAATTACAGTTAGCTTATATAGTATTATTATGTATTTTTTAAGCCTCTTTTATTTTAAAAGAAAGGAATTCTGGATATGAAATATCAAAAAAATCTAATTAAAAATGAGAATTTAAAATTTACAGCACATAAAACAGGCTTTATTATGTTAATCTATGGAATCTTGTTTTGTATCATATCTATTAAAGCGTATAGTGGAAGTTTCGTTAATAGGGATGATTTTCCTAATAATATGAAATATTTAATTAATAATTTAAATGTTGTTAATTATTTGAAATTAGCAAGTACAGATTTAGTATATGGAGGAACAACACAGTTTTCGTTAATTGTTGTGGCTCTTAATATAATAAATATATTTACTGATGATATTTTAACTGGAAATTATAAGTATCTTTTGTTAACAGGGATTCAGCGAAAACAGTATGCTTTAGGTAAGTTTATCTATTCATTTTGTATAAATCTAATGTTTATTCTATGGATGTTTATACTTGGATTGGTTTTGGGCTCCATCGTTTTTGGTACTAAGGGTGTGACAATTGTAAACCTACTGGAGGTACTTGGTATTTATCTGATGACTATATTCCCGATGATGGCTTTAACAGGTATTATTGCTATTTTTTCTACTGCAATACATACTAAAGCAATTTTAACTATTGGATCTATAATCCTAATTATTACATTAGGAATATGTGATAGTTTTACAAAATCAAAATATATATCTCCTACAGGAATGCTTTCTTTATTCACTAATGATGCACCAATGTCTTTTATTGATAGCAACATATTTATTTGTGCAGTTACTTCATTTACTTATTTCATTCTTACTTTAATTCTATATTATAATAAAATAAAGAAAGAAGATTTATTTATCTAAAACGGGGCTAATAGACATTAGGATATATTCTGTTTATTATGCAGTCAGCATTGATTCTGAAACAAAATCATACGGAAGATGTTTTAGAAATTCTGGCTGCTGAATGAATATAGATTTGTTATGATGTATAGAAAGCGAAAATTTTGCGTTGTATTCTTTTTATGTAGGAGTTCAAGAATAATTTGCTTCACTGTTTTACCTTTTCGAGTAATTTACAACAATGAGTAAAGTTCATATCCCAGTACTTATTGTTGTAAATAGAAATGATGTCTTTCTTTTAAGTATACCATATAAAATATTATGGGACATAATCATGTGTGGTATATAAAGACATTATCAAAAATCGGACAGAGTTATATGTTTTTAATTAATAATTAGTATAAGATTAATTTCTCTGTATTTGTTTATAAATAAATTTCTCTTGACAAAGGTATACTATTACCATATACTATGAAAAAATAAAGGCTATGAAGAGAAGAGTAATCTTATATGAAGTTTACAGAGAACTCCGGTTGCTGAGAAGGAGTAGCAGATTTATGATGAAACAAGCCTCGGAGCTGCATACGGATCTTTTTATAAAGTGATGCTATGACGTGAGTTCACGTTACAGAACAGGAGTATGATTTGTACTCTGCAAGGTTAATATGGCGACATATTAATAAAATAGGGTGGTACCGCGAACGAACTCGCCCCTACTAATTAAATTGTAGGAGGTGTTTTTTTTATACTTTTTATCTTAAAATTTTTCTGTAAAATGATTTGACAATATCCAAAGTTAGTATTTTAAAAGAAAGGTTTAGTGAAAATATGAAAAAAGGCAATAAAAGAGATTTTAGCAGTTATGAGAGACCGGAATTTCCTAAAAGAGCAGTGGTTACAGCCGGTATGCCTTACGGTAATAAAGAACTTCATTTTGGACATATTGGCGGTGTGTTTATACATGCGGATACATTTGCCAGATTTTTGCGTGATAGAATTGGTAAAGAAAATGTAATCTTCGTATCCGGAACCGATTGCTATGGTTCTCCCATACTGGAAAGTTACCGTAAACTTACGGAAAAAGGAGAGTTTAACGGGTCTATTGAAGAATATGTCCTCATGAATCATGATTTCCAAAAAGAAACTTTAGATGAATACGATATCAGTCTGAATCTTTATGGTGCTTCTGCACTGGATGAAGGAGGAAGGGTACATCAGGAAGTATCTAATGAGGTCTTTGAAAAGCTTTATGAAAATGGGTATCTGACCAAGATGTCCAATCCACAGTTTTATGATCCCGATTTTCATGTGTTTTTGAACGGCAGACAGGTGGAGGGCAGATGTCCCATAGATGGCTGTAATTCTGATAAAGGCTATGCAGATGAGTGTTCCTTAGGGCATCAGTATATGCCAAGTGAGTTGATTGGCCCAAAAAGTACTTTATCCGGTAAACTGCCTGAATTAAAGGATGTTGTAAACTGGTATTTTGATTTAGATGATTGTGTGGATATGCTGAGGGAAAGGATGGATTATCTGAAATCCGATTCTAATACCCGCAAATATATTATTAATACGATTGAAGAATTTCTAAAGCCCCCTTATATCTATGTAAAGAAAGAATTATTGGGGGAGGAGAATGAATTAGAGGATTTAAGAAAATCACTTCCAAAGCACAGTATTCTCGCGGAAGAAAAGAAAGCTTCCGTAACCTTTGTTTTTGAAACATTGAAAGATAGAGATATGGCAAGAGAAGTTTTTGCACAAAAGGGAATTCGTTATCGGACAGGGAAAACCTTAGTTCCATTCCGTCTCTCCGGTAATATTTCATGGGGTGTAAAAGTTCCTGAAAAAGAAGATTTAAAAGACTTAACTTTCTGGGTTTGGCCGGAATCCCTTTGGGCACCTATATCATTTACAAGAGCTTATCTAAAGGAGAGTTCAAAGGATAGCAGCGAATGGGGTAAGTGGTGGAACTCAAAAGATTCTGTTGTATATCAATTTATAGGTGAGGATAATGTTTACTTTTATGGAATCGCAGAGATGGCATTATTTACAGCTCTCGAATACACCAAAGAGGAAGTACCTGATATGAAAGAAATACCACTTCCTCACATCATCGCAAACAGACATATTCTGTTTATGGATAAAAAGGCAAGCAGCAGCAGTAATGTGAAACCACCTATGGCAAAGGATTTGTTGGAGTATTATACTTCTGAACAATTAAGAATGCATTTTCTAAGTCTTGGCTTATCAACAAAAAGTGTCAGCTTCCAGCCTCAGGTATATATGCCGGAAGAAGAGAGAGCGGGAGCGGATATGGTGTTAAAAGAGGGTAATCTGTTAACGAATGTATTCAATCGGTTAGTCAGGTCCTGTTTTTATACCGCACAAAGCTATTATGACTCAAAAATACCTATGAGCACAATAAGTGAAGCTATTCTGGAAGAAACAAAGGAAGCAGTTTTAACCTATGAGAGACATATGTACAATCATGAATTTCATAGCGTGACTTATGTTTTGGATACCTATATACGAAATATGAATAAATATTGGGTTAATAATATGAGGACAGCTGAAACAACTAATAATGAAGAACTTAGAAAGCAAGTATTATTAGATTCCTTTTATGTTGTTAAAGTTGCAGCTGCTTTGTTCCATCCAATCGCACCAAATGGATGTGAGATGATAAAAGAATATCTGAATGTAGATGAAAGGATTTGGAATTGGGATTATATCTTTTCTACTTTGTATGATATTATAGATGATATTGACGGGCATAAACTAAAGTTCCTGGAACCTAAAGTGGATTTCTTTAAAAAGCATTCCAGTCAGATTGAGCAAATGTAAAATATTAGAATTTGTGCAAAGGTCTTAGAATGTGTGTTCTAAGGCCTTTACCAATGTACTTTATAAAATATATTTTAATCTAAATACTCCCAAGTTATGATAGCTATATAGCTACACTTATAGTATACTTTGAATGTGGATAACTATGGATTATGTCAATAAGCAAATCAAGTGGATGATTTACAAGAAAACACTAGAAGATGAATCTAATTGCTTAAATAGAATAAATCCATAATTCGTTATACGTTAGTGCTATGTGTGAAGGATTCAGTAACAACAATAAATTATAATAAAGAAAATATTATTAAAGAACTTCATATTATATTGTCTTGTGATATAATATGAAGATGATGGGAAAATGAAAATATTACTTACATTTTCTTAGTAAGTATAAAAATGAACACGGTCTTTGACCATGATATAGTACAAAATGAGTGGAGGGGTGGCAACTTTGCTTGCAGGTTCTGGCGTGGTGCAAGTTATGGACAACCTTTTACTCAAGATATATAAATTATTATTTGATAACATATGATACATTGGAGGGAATCATGAAAGAATTTTTTAACAAAGGACAAGTTGTGTTATTCCAAGGAGATAGTGTAACCGATTGCGGAAGGGATAGAGAGGATATTACATCTTTATCTTATGGATACCCGGGGATTATTGCAAAAACTTATAATCTATACTTTCCCAATAGCGAAGTAACCTTTATTAATAAAGGAATTTCCGGTAATCGGGTAAAGGATGTTCTTAATCGATATGAAGAAGATATAAAAGAAATTCATCCGGATTTTATTTCGATATTAATAGGAATTAATGATACTTGGCGTAAATACGATTCCAATGATCCAACTACGCCGGAAGAATTTGAAATGACTTATAGAAAGCTTTTAAATCGCATAAAAACAGATCTGCCTTCATGTAAGATTATGATTATAGAACCCTTTGTTCTTAACTCCCTTCCTGATAGAGAGTCATGGAGAGCGGATTTAGATCCTAAGATTCAGGTTGTGAGAAAGCTTGCAAAAGAGTATGCAGATTACTATGTTCCTTTAGATGGTATATTTGCAAAAGTAGAAGTGGAACAGTATTCTTGTGAACAACTGGCACCGGATGGTGTGCATCCAAGCCCTCTTGGACATGGTATTATTGCACAAGAGTATCTAAAAACATTGATGTAAGAGGCTGCTTTATCCTTTTTATTGTGAGTTTAAGTAGAACTAAAGGGTAGAATAAATTAGAATAATTAAACATAGCGAATGAGGTGATTTTGTGGATAATAAAGCTCTTACTACACAAGAAGTGGCAGACATATTGAAGATTGCTAAAAATACTGTTTATGAGTTAGTAAAGCGCGGAGAATTAAACTCCTATAAAATAGGGAAAAATTTAAGATATTCGGTGGAAGATGTAGAAAATTATATAGCTCAATCCAAAGCTATAAAACCACAGAATAGTGTTAGCCAATCTAGTACGGATCAAAATAAACCGCTAAATTACCATTTGGCAGGAAATAATTTTGTAATTTGCGGACAAGATCTTATGCTTGATATTCTATCCAATTATATTGAACGGCATGAAAAAGGTGTCCGGGCACTTCGTTCATACATAGGAAGTTATGACAGCCTAAGTCAATTATATCATGGTAATGTTAGTGTAGCCACTTGCCATATGTGGGATGGAGATACAGGGCAGTATAATGTTCCCTTCGTAAGAAGGTTGTTGCCGGGAATACCTGCTGTTATTGTTCACCTCACCTACCGTATGCAGGGATTTTATGTGGCAAAGGGAAATCCTAAAAATATTCTTACATGGAGTGATTTAAAAAGGTCAGATATTACTATGATAAACAGGGAAAAAGGAGCTGGCTCACGTGTACTGTTGGATGAAAAACTTCGCTTATTAGGCATTCGGGGTAGTGCTATAAACGGTTATAGCAGAGAAGCGCAATCCCACCTTATATTAGCCAGTACCGTTGGACGGGGGGAGGCTGATGTAGCGGTAGGAATAGAAAAGATTGCAAATCAGGTAAAAGATATTGACTTTATTCCTCTGCAAAAAGAAAGATATGAGTTGGTTATAAAGAAAGAGGACATGGATCTGCCGGTAATAAAAACAGTTTTAAATATTCTTAGATCCGATGAATTTAAAATTGAATTCGAAGGTATTGGCGGATATGATATTCGTGAGATGGGAAAGATAGTTGCAGAAACTTGAAACTAAAACCCGGAAATGCTGCAAAGACTTGAATTGTTGCAGTATTTCCGGGTTTTCTTGCATCCATACATTTAAGCTAAAAACTAATGTATGTCTGAATTATTTATAGAATTGACATATTAAAACAAAAGCAAAATTATAATGCGATACATTAAAACAGTAATTTAACTATGTAGTATTTACTTCTCTTAGTATTACTTTTCAAGTTTCATAAGAGAATTAGCAACTAAAGCATTATATTGATCCTCTGTTAATTTGGTATGGTAGAATAAATCATAGTATCTTGCGGCTTCTTCATAAGCATTATATCCAGCCTGATCGGGATATAGTAATTGTGTAATCCATATCATACCCATATAGCGGTTAACAGAAGGAGGGGTACCCATCCAATTATAAGGGCCGGATGGAACTTCAAAGTATTTGTTATTTTTTACAGCAGACACTTCTTGCCAGGTTTTATCCGTTGCCACTGTATCATAAATGCTTCCCGGTGCAAAAAGAATAACATCCGGATTCCACAAAAGGATTTGCTCCATATCTACTGGATTACCGGAACCCTTACTTGAAATATCGTCAACTACAGCTAAATTATTACTAACTTGATCAAGTATTTCTGCATGGAAGGAACCTTTCGCCAGAACACTCAGTCCGTCACCAGTGCAATAAAGTAATTTAGCTTTTCCGTCTTCTCCAACTTTATTTATAATATCCTGAGTCTTTGCATAGATCTCATCACAATACTTTGCTAATACTTCAGCATCTTCTTCCCTGCCTAAAAGCTTTCCTAATTCTCTGTATGCATCACTCATACTTTCTGTAGTTGCTTCAATATGTATGGTAGGAATATTAACCTGATCTGCAATGGCATCCATATCTTCAGCAATTGTGGACTTGGATTCACCAACGTCTATAATTACCTGAGGATCTGCTTTTACAACTTCTTCAAGATTTAAGTCGCCTTTTCCATAGAACTGACCAAGTATAGGAAGATTATAATAGCTGCTGTCCAGATATTGTTCTGCTTCTGCATCCCATTCGCCTGCAAGGCCTACGAACATATCAGGCGCTAAAGCAAAGAGAACGATTTGAGCAAGGGATCCGGAAGGGGCAATTCGGGTAATGTTTGTGGGAACCTCTACCTGACGGCCTGCTGAGTCAGTAAAGATAACAGTTTCTGTGCTTCCTTTTGGTTCAGAAGAATCGGTATCTTCACCGGTGGTTTCTTTGGTTGGATTGTCTTTTCCTGAATCTGCGGGTGTTTCTGCAGTTTCCGTAGTTGATGGGGCGGAAGTGTTTGCGTTTTTCTTGCCGCATCCTCCTGTTAATGCTACAACCATACATATTACAAGTAACAATGGTATGATTTTCTTTTTCATAGTGTATGCACTCCTTTATTATTATTTATATTACAACTCCAAATCAACAATGGATTTTGGAATTGAAACTCGAAACTTATCATCATATAAACTTTGAATTTGAACATTAACTCCATACAGGTTTTGAATTAAATCTTCCGTGAATATTTCTGATGGCGCACCATAAGCAATTATTTTTCCATTTTTCATTGCCATAATCGTGTCTGAAAAGTAAAAGGTCTGGTCCGGATTATGTGTGGATTGAATGACGGTATATCCATCTTTTACAAGGGACTTAATCTGTGTCAGAACCCGGATTTGGTTTCCAAAGTCGAGATTGGCGGTGGGTTCATCCAGTATGAGAATCTTTGCTTCTTGAACCAAAGCGCGGGCCAATAAAACAAGCTGCCGTTCTCCGCCGCTAATCTGAGCATAGCCCCGGTCTTTAAGGTGTTCGATTTCTAACCTTTCTAAGGCCGCCTTTGCCAGTGCTATCTGCCTTTTACCTGGATTCGAAAAGGAAGAAATCTGTACGGTTGTACCCATTAAAACCATATCAAAAACACTAAAGTTAAAAGAAGGGTAGTGGGATTGCGGTATATAAGCTACTAATTTTGCTACTTCTTTAACGGTAAGATTCTTACTTTCTATTCCATTTAATCTAATTTGACCACTATATCCATTTAACAAGCCAAGAATACAACGGAATAAAGTACTTTTTCCTACACCATTTGGTCCTAAAACCGATAGTAGCTGCTGATTTGGTATAGTAAAATTAATGTTGTCTAATACAAGTCTGTTTCCGTAGCTGAAACATAGGTTTGAAACTTCAAGACTCAATAATTCTCCTCCTTTCTGGTAATTAAATAGATAAAGAAGGGAGCACCAATAATGGCTGTCAGTATGCCTAAAGGAATTTCTGTTGTAAATAGATTCCTGGATACATTATCTACAATTAAAAGGAAGATAGCTCCGGATAGCATAGTTGCCGGAATTAAATATACATAATTGTTTCCTACTAATTTTCTTGCAAGGTGGGGGATGACCAATCCAACCCAGCCTATCATTCCGCTAACGGATACACTGGCAGAAGTAATCAGGGTGGAGGAAGCAATGATAATGAATCGAACCCGCTTTGAATTAACACCCATGGTTTTTGACTCGTCATCTCCTAAGGTCAGAATATTCATACGCCATCTTAATAAAAGTAAGGGAATCAGACCAATTAACATTGGGAAAAGTGCAAATAAAACTTCACTTTTTTTCGCTCCTGATAAACTTCCCATCAGCCAATATGTAATAGCAGGAAGCTGGTCAGTAGGATCCGCTACCAATTTAATAAAAGAGGTTCCGGCGGAGAATAGGGAACTAACCATAATTCCTGAAAGTATCAGACCTAAAATAGTATTGCCTTTTGCCCTCTTACTGATTAAATAAACAATAATAACCGTTAAAAGACTAAAGAAAAATGCACTAAAGGTAATCATATAATGGCTTCCATTATTCAATATTGCAAATGCGGCACCAAAAGCCGCTCCGGAAGAAGCTCCTAAGATATCGGGAGCCGCCATCGGGTTTTGAAAAACTCCCTGATAGGCTGCACCAGCCGAAGAGAGGCAGCAACCTACTAAACATGCTAAAAAGATCCTTGGTAAGCGTATATTAAATAAAACAGTTTCCAATTGTTTGTCCCAGAAGGGTTCAATAGGAAAGATTTTAGATAACAAAATTCCGAATAGCTCTTTTGTATGGATCGGGTATCGTCCAAGGCGAAATGAAATAATTATAGATAAAAGCAGCGCAATTCCCAGTATAAAAATCCGAAAGGTATTCCTATTTGATTGTTTCATTTCTCATTTTCTCCTATTTTCTTAAGAAGTTTACAATTCTCCCTGTATTTCAAATATTCCTACAGATTTCATTCGGGGAATGAAGTAAGGATATTGAGTTTCTCCAGTCTCAATAAGCCTTTGGGATAAAAATAGTTCCAATTCTTCATTGGTAATGTTATTGCGTGAATGGATTCTAACAAAGTTTTTTGCATCTTCCATTGAAACCAAAGGTTGTCCGAATTCAAAGGATGCTTCCATAAGATCATAAGATATTCCATCCTTTTTAAGATTTTCCCCCACATTGAGACAGGTGTTTTTATGAAAAGGTCTATATTTTTCAGGAAATAAACCCGTTGGGTTTTCACTGTTTACAACAGCAATCAGCTTTTTACAACGAGGCAGGAAGTTTTTCAGATTACGGCTGCCAAAAAAACTGACAAAAATGATATCCCAATTTTCCTCAATATCATCGCAGTTTATCAAGCGAGGAGATATGTTGGAAATATTTTTGTCTTTTATATTTTTTTCAAGAGCCTTTATTGCTTCTTGGTTAATATCAATACAAGTAATATTTTCTATGTATTTGCAAAACTCCATATCTATAAGACCTAAACCACACCCAATGTCACAAAGGGTAGAATAGCCTTCTAGTTTTGGAATAATTAGACTCGCTATATTTTTAAAATAACCGGTATAATTATTTGCATCTTGATACCAACGAATGGTATCTAAATTCCAATTAAAATTCACGTGATCTCTCCTTAAGGGGTAATTTTTAGTGAGACTTTTTGTCCCGCTGCAGATATCTGACTATTTTCAGCACCAGCAGCTATTCTTGCAGCACATGCATTGTCTTTTATCATGAAGCCTGATAGATCCGTTATTCCATAATTAAATAGAAGAGGGGCTAGGGGTACGCCTCTGCCTACAAGAACAATCTTTTTTGCATGCTTTGCCAGTTCTAGAAATCTTGGCAAGGTTTTGCTGGCAATGGAACTGCTGCTTATATACACATAGTCACTTTCAGGAAGTATATATTCAGAAGCAAATATAGGATAGTCACCGTCTTCCGGTTCAAATCCCATAACTGATAAATTGCATATGGGCTCTAATAAACGGTTAATGTAAGGAAAATGACCGATTATAGCAACATTTTTACCTTTTACTTCATTTTGAGACATGATAAAAGGATCGTATATTCTGTCTTCCACTAAAGTTTCATAGGAGAATATTACTCCATTTTCTTTTGCAATACCGGGATTATTATAGTAGGCGTTAATAGCAGCAGCGCCTATAGCAGCTTCCGTAAAATTCCATGATTTCACACAAGATGCGACTTCCCGCAGAGGCAATCCAATTAAATTCTTTGAAAACATGGGTATCCTGGTTTCATAGGAATAGGGAGTACCGGATACTCCTGAACCATTACCACTGCGGACATAGGAAAAATGTTTTCCGTTAATAATCTCATCAGCGGTATAATTATCTGGAATTCCCTGTATTAATTCATCATATAGTTCCCACATAGGCAATACTCCTTTTATAATGTTAGTAAATCTTTTGTAATAATTTCACCGGAACGTAAGTTATTACGCAATCTTAACAGAATATTATCAAACTGTTCTATGGATGTGAGACTTTCCTTTTCTTCATCCGAGGTTTGAATAACCTTATGTATTCCGCCATTTTTAATAACAATACGTTTATCTGAACTAAGTGCCAGCAAGGGATCATGGGTGGACACAAAGACGATTTTTTCTTTTTTTGCTAAAAGAGTAATGGCTTTTCGTCTGTCAATACCTGCATTTTCTATTTCATCAATTAAGACAATGGGAGAGTTACTCATATAAGCAGTATCTGAGATCATAAGTGCCCGTGATTGTCCGCCGCTTAACTGGGTTACCTTTGTATCTTTGGAGAATTGTTCACCTGCAAGTTGGTTAGCGCACAAAAAGCATTTTTCTATCACTTCTTTGGCATTAGTAGTAAGCCTGGACTTTGCGTGCATTTCTAAGAACTGGGATACTGTTAAATCCATAACAAAGTTCATGTTTTGTGAAAGCTCTGCCACCAGTTTGCCGTCTAATTGAAAGCGTTCTTCTTCCTCTATGTGTTCTCCATTAATTAGAATTTCCCGAACTGTAGGAGTGTCACCTTGAGCAAGGCACTCAATATCACTTAATAATCTGCTTTTTCCTGAGCCGGTAGGACCAACAATACTGATCACTTCACCGGGATATATGGTAAGACTGATATTTTCCGGTTCTTTTAATTTGTTAACTCCCCCAAGAATGGTTATGGAGGATATTTTATGTATAGAAGTTTCTGTTTCTGTTAAATTTTCAAGAAACAGGGATAAGTTCTGCAATAATTCGTATGAATCCAAACCAAACTCTTCAAGAATTTCAGGATTTATATTGTTAAAAGCTTCCGGAACCGGCAAATCTTTTGAAATATGTTCTATTCTGAAGTTAGCTAAAAAGTCAGCAGCGATAGGATATTCTCCTAAGATCTGATTTAAATTCTGTGCATTTAGTTTGTTTATAAATTCTTGTGATTTCATTAGTCTAAAACTCCATTTTCTTCATCATCCCCATTTGGAAGGATTCACCTATTCTTGTTTCTCCGGTACAATAAGAGCAAACCGAGGCGGGCATAGTAAATCGAAGTTTACTATCTTTAAGAGATGTTATATCTCTGGTTTGTTGTATATATTTCGCAAGTAAAAAGACGCCCTGACCGGTGATACCGTTAACAAACATAATTTTTGCCGAGGTGTTAACCTGTTTTACATTAAAAGCAAATACTTCTCTTTCTGCCTGAGAGACAATATCACCTTTTGTTATCACTACAATATCTGCATATTTTAGCATTGGTCCTATTTTCCGAGGTGTATTTATGCCTGATAGATTATCTATTACACAAATAGAAAGAACACCTTTTATATAGGGAGAACAGCGATTACAAAGTCCTGCACTTTCGGTAATGAGTATTTGAAAATCGGATTTTATGCCCCATTGCAAAGCATTTTCAACATTGCTTACAAAAAAATGATCAGGGCAGATTTTCCCTGAAAAGCCTGTTTTAACGGAGATTCCTGCTTCTTTATAACTTAAATTATCAAAGGAAGTGAGGCAATCAAATTTGACTACTCCAATACTTTCTTTTGGAATGTCCAGACACTGGGCAAGTTTAATAATAACAGAAGTCTTTCCGGAAGAAGGCGGTCCGGCAACAGTTATGAATTTCATTCCATTTCCTCCTCAAGTATGTCAATGAGAAACTTATATAAAACAAAAAATAGTTACTTAGTAATATAAAACATAACGATACAAAACATGACGAAAATAAGTAACTAAATAATTTTGTATCATGTTTAATTTATTTTAGTATATATTGGTAGTGTATGGTTGTCAATATAATGTTGCTATTATGAAAAAAAATTTGAAATATAACAGACTTTAAAAGTAGAAGTGTAGTATTATTTTTTAAACGTATAATAAAAAGCGGCCTTGGATACATGGAGAATCTTCCATATCCAAAGCCGCTGGATTTAGTATAAAATTATAATACTTTTGCTATTTTTAAGGATTTATGAACTATTCATCAAAATGGTTATTATAATATTCCTCAGTAATACGATCTAAATATAAATCATCCATCTCACCAAATTGTTTTATGATGAGTTCTTTCATTCTTTCTATTTTTTGTATGAATTGAATTTCTTCCGCATCCTTCGGATTCACCAGTTCGTTTAAACTTTCTTTTGTTACATTCAAAGATAACCATGTGTTAATTGCATTGGTTACCTGATTTTCTTCACCTATTTGGCCTTTCACTTTATTGGACTTTATTAAAGTAGTAATTCCTATATATAAAAAGACTAAGAATAAACCACCCATAACAATATAAGTCATAGTACCATTAAATATGCTTATAATTCCCACAGCATTAATGATAAGTAGGAGAATGCCTAAAATAGAGATGACTAAAAAACTGAAAGCAGAAGATATTAAGTCTTTATATTGTTCTTCCTTTTTTACATAGGTCTGTGTCTTTTCAGGTCTTTTCGGATCATCATTATATAAGTCCTGTACTTCCTCTTGATCAAATAAGTATTCTTCCTCTTTCTCTGCATCAGATATGTTGAATTCTTCCCTTAAGTGGTTTTCTTCCTCCGGGGTAGTAATTTCAGCATTTTCCGGTTCATAATTAAGGGTATGTCCTGTATTGTAATTCTCAGGATGTTCTTCATTATGTGTTCTATTGTTTTCCTTTTGATTCGATTCAGAGGATTCATCTGTATCTAAGTGATCATACTCAAATGTTTCTTTTTCAAGAGAATGTTCGTCAGAAGTATAATCCTCAAAAATTTTCTCTTGAGAAGGATATTCTTTGACATACTTTTCTACAGACTTGTTTTCCATAGAATCATTTTCCCCAGAATCACTTTCCATAGAATCATTTTCCCCAGAATTGCTTTCCCCGGAATCATTTTCTACAGAACTGTTTTCTGCAAAATCATTTTCCACAGAACTGTTTTCTATAGAATCATTTTCCCCAGAATTGTTTTCAGAAGAGTAGTTTTCCCCAGAGGCGTTATCTACAGAATTATTTACTGTAGATACATCCTCCACGAAATCATTCTCCGTGGAATCATTTACCTTTGCTTCAAGCTCCGTGGAGTCAGTGCCTTGAATAGTCACTTCCTGTTTAGTATGATTTTGAGCATTTTCCATCTCAACGGTGTAAAAAGCATCGTAAAGCTTCTTGGTTTGCTTTAAATCGGATTCTTTAATCAGGATGCGCCATGTTTCGTTTTCCTCATTGTATTCATATACTGCAGAAGCAACATTAGAATAATGAAGGAATTTCACAAATTTTTGGGCTTGCGGTTTTTTATCCACTTCTTTAAAGACAACTAATGCAGAAGAATCAAATTCAATTAATTCTGCTTCACAATTGCTGCAAAGTGTTTCATCACCAGTAAATAGTCTGTTGCATTTTGGACATTTTGGCATAATCCTCACCCCTATCAGTTTATACTATAAGTTATTCACTAACTTTAAAACAGTGATAAGCTTTTTTACCCTTTTTTACAAGTAAACGTCCTTCAGAATCAAAATCGTTAGGTGTAAAGGCTTTATCGAATTCAGTTACTTTAACATCATTTACAGTAACGCCCCCTTGTTGAATATTTCTTCTTGCATCAGAGCGAGAAGTTGCCATTTTAGCATCTACTAATAAAGTTATTAAATCAATTCCAGCATTAAATTCCTCAGAGGAATAAGTAGTAGTAGGAATATCATCGGATATCATGTTTCCGCCAAACAAAGCTCTGGCTGCATCCTGTGCTTTCTTCGCTTCTTCTTCACCGTGTACGATCTTTGTGATCTCGTAAGCAAGTACCTCTTTGGCATGATTGATTTCAGCGTCTTTTAAGGCACCAAGTCTTCTTACTTCATCCATAGGCAAGAAAGTTAACAGTCCTAAACATTCTTCTACCTTAACATCTTCGATGTTTCTCCAATATTGATAGAATTCATAAGGTGATGTTTTGTTAGGATCTAGCCATACAGCACCTTTCATTGTTTTGCCCATCTTAATGCCTTCGCTGGTAGTAAGAAGTTTAAAAGTCAAGCCGTAAGCTGGTTTTTGCTCTTTTCTACGAATTAAATCAACACCGCCAAGAATATTAGACCATTGGTCATTACCGCCTAATTGTAAGGAACAGCCATATAATTGATTTAATTTTAAGAAGTCATAAGACTGCATAAGCATATAGTTAAATTCAAAGAAGGTTAAACCTTTCTCCATTCTTTGTTTATAACATTCTGCGGTTAACATTTTATTTACGGAGAAATGAACTCCAACTTCTCTTAAGAAATCAACATAATTCAAACTTAGCAGCCAATCAGCATTATTTGCAATAATTGCGTTGTCATTATCGAAGTTAATAAATCTGGATAATTGCTTATAGAAACAATCTGCATTATGCTGTATGGTTTCTTTGGTCATAATATTTCTCATATCGGATTTTCCAGAGGGATCACCGATCATAGTAGTTCCACCACCAAGTAAAGCGATAGGTCTGTGTCCTGCTTTTTGCATATGCATCATGGCCATAACAGTTAAAAAGTGCCCTGCTGTTAAACTATCTGCGGTTGCATCAAAGCCTATATAAAAAGTTACTTTTTCCTTCCCTAATAAATCCCTGATTTCTTCATGGGTTGTTTGTTCTATAAATCCACGTTCTTGTAAAATATCATAAACATTCGTCGACATTTTGTTTCCTCCTTCAATAAATTATGTTTATTATAAATGAAAAAATTATATTTTTCAATGTCATTCTAAATGAAGCGAATATTTATGAACAAGTAATGAATATAATAGTATATATAATTAAAATAAGTGATATTTTAAGATATTTTAACCTCATCAGGGGTATGACTTGCCTGTTTCAGCAGGAGCCAAGCTCCTGTTGAAAGGGTACGCAGTGGCAATAAGGTTAAGAGAAGCAGCGTAGCAGATTTCGAGTATCCACTTTGATTCTTCACATAAGTGGAATGGTAACCTGTATAGAGATGAATAGGAGGAGAGTAATGGATCATCAGGAAGATTTTTCAATGCCATCAAGAGCAGAATACATAAAACTTGCAAGAGAAAGCTGTACCAGGAATTTAAATGCCCCAAGTTTAAACAGTAAGAACAATAATAAAATGAAGGATGAAAATAAGGATTTAAGATTTAATTTTTTAAAAAAGAAAGACACTTCGGATTACTATGACTTTTCCCAGGGAGAATTTGATATTCCCAATAGTACTATGAGGATATTTATAATAAGAGCTATTTGTGCATTCATGCTGTTTCTTACGGTATTTGTTATTGATAAGTTAAAAATTGAATTTAAAGGGATTAGTAGTAACACTATTAAGGAATCGGTATCCTCCAATCAGGGAATGGAAGATGCTGAAAATTTTTTCGTATCTCTATTTGATAAAGAAAAAGTAAATGAGAATGAGGAAAACAAAGAAAATAGCGAATACAATGAAGATAATAAAAGCAATAAGGAAAGGTGAAATGAATACAGGGAAATGAAATAATACATCCTTTAGTAGGAGAGAACCGCTGATGTGTGATGGGTATGATAAAACAAACACTGGAAACAGGTGCTTGTTTTATCATGCCCATCTTTTTTATATCAGTTATTTTCATCTTCACTGCCACCGTCATCGTAATAATCAGCTTCCTCCAGATGTGAGCTGACTTCAATACGGACCAAAGAACGGCGTAACAAAGCTTGTGTATTTTGAATCTGTAATACCTCAGCTTCTTCCTGCATGGCAGCTTCGGCCTTCTCACGATCTGCTCGGGCACGTTCAAGATCAATCTCTTCCGGATGCTGAGCAATGGTAGTAAAAATATCCACATCCCTGCTTTCTATCTGGGCGATACCACCGAATACAGCAAGTTGTTTTTCAACTCCATCATTAAAAATATGGAGAATACCATCACCAAGTACAGCTGAAACCGGCATATGACCCGGAAGAACACCCAGATCGCCATCAACACAACGCATGATAAGCATATCTGCTTTTTCAACGAATTTTAGTCCACGGGGAGTAGTTATCTTAAGATTAATTTTTTTTTCATTTGGGAAATCAGTCTGTTGTTCTGCCATAATAATCCTCCATTCTGCCGCAAACCTGCGAATTTGGCGGCAGCACCAATCTTGTCTTTTCAGAATGCATCAAGTTTGTGTACTTTTATATTTTTCTACGGCTTCATCAATAGTTCCCACATTTAGAAAATATCCTTCCGGTATATCATCATGGTTTCCTTCTATTATTTCTTTAAAACCACGAATTGTTTCATCTACAGATACATGCCGCCCAGGGATAGAAGTGAATTTTTCAGCCACATAAAAAGGCTGCGAAAAAAACCGCTGAATCTTTCTGGCTCTGCTGACAATTCGTTTTTCATCTTCAGAAAGTTCATCCATACCAAGAATAGCAACAATATCCTGAAGATCTTTATAACGCTGCAGGATACTCTGAACAGCCCTTGCAACACGATAATGTTCTGAGCCAACGATACTGGCATCCAAGATACGTGATGATGAGTTCAGGGGATCAACAGCAGGATAGATGCCTTGTTCAACAATGGATCTGGACAAAACCGTCACTGCATCCAGATGAGCAAATGTAGTAGCTGTGGCCGGGTCAGTAAAATCGTCTGCAGGCACATAAATTGCCTGTACAGAGGTGATGGAACCGGACTTGGTGGAGGTGATGCGCTCCTGAAGCGAACCGATTTCCGTGGCCAGAGTAGGCTGATATCCCACAGCACTTGGTGTACGTCCCAGCAAAGCGGATACTTCTGAACCTGCTTGTACGAAACGAAAAATATTATCAATGAAAAGTAAGACATTTTGCTGCATTTTATCGCGGAAATACTCGGCCATAGTCAGTCCTGAAAGAGCCACTCTCATCCTGACTCCCGGCGGTTCATTCATTTGACCGAAAACTAATGCAGTTTTATCGATTACACCGGAATTCTTCATATCATAATATAAATCATTGCCCTCACGAGTACGTTCACCTACACCTACAAAGACAGAATAACCACCATGTTCCTTGGCGATACTGTCAATAAGTTCCATGATAAGGACGGTTTTTCCTACTCCGGCACCGCCAAACAAACCTATTTTACCACCTTTGGAGAAAGGACAAAGCAGATCAATAGCTTTGATACCGGTTTCTAGCATCTCCGGTTTGTTGCTTTGCTGGGCAAGACTAGGTGGATCTCTGTGAATGGGTGCACGTTCTTTTACTTCTATAGCCGGCTTGTTATCAATAGGTTCCCCCAGAACATTTACCATACGGCCCAGTACTTCTTCACCTACTGGAACAGTGATTGGAGCTCCCGTGTCTACAGCTTCCATGCCCCGGGTCAGTCCGTCTGTGGGGTGCATGGAAATACACCGTACTATGTGGTTTCCAAGATGCTGCAAGACCTCCAATACCACAGTTTCCTCATGGAAGGGTACTTTAATTGCGTTATATAAAGAAGGCACTTCGCCATCAAAACGAACATCAATAACTGCCCCTACTATTTGAATGATTTTACCTTTATTTTCAACTTTCATCTTTACCACCTTTATTCAAAACATTTACACTTCCTACAATCTCGCTGAGTTCTTGTGTGATGTCTGCCTGTCGTTTTCGGTTATACATATGATTTAACTCATCAATAAGATCCGAAGCATTCTTTCCGGCTGCATCCATATTGACCATCCGGGCTGCCTGTTCGCTGGTGTGAGATTCCGAATATGCCCGAAATAAGTTCATATGCAAATACAGCGGAACCACGTTGTCGATAAATGTGTATATGTCCGGTTCATAGTTCTTACTGTTATAGTCTGTGTCCTTTGCCGGATTTGCAGCCAAAGGAAGCAGTTTTTCCACTGTGGGCACATAGCTTAAGACGGTCTTAAAATGAGTATAGGCAATAAACACTTCATCCACTTCTCCGGACAGATAGATATCAAGCAGCCATTTTGCAACTTTTTCGCTGCTGTAATACACCTGTGTGTCAGTAACGTCAGTAACTGCGTGGATAATATTTTTATTTTTCTTTCTAAAATATTCGTTGCCTTTGGAACCCACAACGATTAATTTTTCGTTTTTCTCCTGTTCCATATGCTCTAAAGCTTTTGACAAAATATTTGCGTTATAGCTGCCGGAGAGCCCTCTGTCGCTGGTTAATACGATATATAAAGAATTCCTTACTTTATGTTCTTTATAGAAAATGTGTGATTTTGCACTGCTGTTGTTGCCAAGTTCCTCTGTTATACGTTTTAGTTCATAATAAATGGGGCGTACCCCATCCAACTGTGCTCTTGCCTTAAGCAGTTTTGTGGAGGCGACCATATCCATGGCTCTAATGATCTGTTCTACAGAACTGATATTTGATATTCTTTGTTTAATATCTCTCATGGAACTCATATGAATACCTCCTAACTGTAGTCATACTCTTTTTTGACCTCAGAAATCACTGCATTAATACTTCCCTTAAGTTTTTCTGAAATTTTCCCGGTTTCCCTGATTTCTTCTTTCATATAAGCAGCATGTTTATCTACATAATCAATGAAGTCTTTCTGGAATTTACGGATGTGCCTAACATTTATATCTGCCATATGCCTGTTACTTAAGGCGAAAAGAATCAGAACCTGATCTTCAACTGGCATGGGGGCATATTGTGGCTGTTTAAAGATTTCCATAATACTTTCTCCATAATTCAGGCGATCCAAAGTATCCTGATTGAGATCGGAACCAAATTGGGAAAAAGCAGCTAATTCCTTATACTGAGCAAATTCGATTCGAAGTGGACCAGCCATTTCTTTGATTGCAGGAATCTGGGCGGATCCCCCAACTCGTGAAACGGACAAGCCTGGATTAATAGCCGGACGAATACCATTATTAAACAGATCAGCTTCCAGATAAATCTGCCCATCTGTGATAGATATAATATTCGTGGGAATATAAGCAGAGATGTCACCTTCCTGAGTCTCTACAATGGGCAGAGCTGTCAGGGTACCTCCACCGAAGTCTTCACTCATGCATGCTGCACGCTCTAATAATCTTGAATGTAGGTAAAAAACATCCCCTGGATAGGCTTCACGACCAGGCGGACGGCGAAGAAGCAGACTAATGGCCCGGTAAGCTGTTGCGTGCTTGGACAGATCATCATAGATGATTAGAACATCCTTTCCCTTAAGCATCCATTCCTCAGCAATTGCACAGCCTGCATAGGGAGAAATATACTGCAAAGATGCAGAGTCAGCAGCACTGGCCAGAACCACTGTGGTATAATCCATAGCACCGGTCTGATTCAGAACTTTGATAATACGGGCAACCGTTGATACCTTTTGTCCGATTGCAACGTATACACAATAAACATCTTTGCCTTTCTGGTTAATAATTGTATCAATACCAATAGCAGTCTTTCCTGTCTCTCGGTCACCAATAATTAATTCTCTCTGACCTTTTCCAATTGGTACCAGTGCGTCGATGGCTTTAATACCTGTCTGAAGTGGCTGATTTACTTCGCGACGCATAATTACACTTGGGGCAGGGTTCTCTATTTTACGGTAAGCATCTGCCATAATAGCACCCTTATCATCAATGGGTTCGCCAAGGGCATTGACAACACGTCCTAGGAGACCGTCCCCCACGGGTACCTCAGCCATCCTGCCCGTCAATTTAACGGGATCGCCTTCTTTGATATCTGCGTCAGAACCCATAACCACAACACCTATACTGTCTTCGTCCAAATTCAGCGCCATACCAAAAGTTCCATTGGGAAATTCCAGAAGCTCGCCGCTCATAGCATTGTTCAAACCGGTTACTCGTGCAATACCGTCCCCGATCTGTATGACTGCACCGACTTCAGAAAAATCCAGCCTGGATGAGTAAGACTCAATTTGTTGTTTTATCATCTTACTGATTTCATCAGTATTAATTTGCATTCATAACTTCCTCTCTTTAAGCGTTCTCTTCATATTATTAAAACTAGATTTTACTGTACCGTCAAAAATATGACCATCTGCCAAAACATAGAATCCACCTATCAATTCAGGATCAACTGTGACACTGATATCAACTGGCATACCAAGCTTTTTTATTAATGCAGTCCGAATGGATTCAGTTTGTTCCTCTGTAAGTGTAAAGGCTGCGACAACCTTTGCCTCTGTTTTACCCAGGCGCCTGTTTGCCCGGTCTATATATTCTGTTAATACAGGTATAATCAATGCTTCTTGATTTTCATGAATCATTAGATATAGAAATTTTACCAAATGATCTGAAATTTTTCCTGAAAAAGAATCGGTGAAAAGCTGATGCTTGACAGGATCTATTATATGTGGATCTCCAATAAAAGCTTGAACTTTAGGATCCCCAAGAGTGTCCCGAAGCAAAACTGCCTGTTCTAAATCCTTTTCCAAGATATTGCCCTTTTCTGAAAGCTCCAAAAGTTTTGCAGCATAATGTTCCTTTAGCCCTGCCATTTTGCACCCTCCATCTGAGCTAGTGTTTCCTCAAAAATCTTATTCTGAGTCTTTTGGTCAATAGTTTGGGTAATATATTTTTCGGCCATAAGAGAGGCAAGCTCAATAATAGTAAGGCGTGTTTCTTCCTGAAGACGTTTCTCATCTGCCAGGACACTTTCCAAAGAGCGCTTTTTAATCTCATCTGCCTCTTGCCTTGCTTGTTCCAGAATTATTTTCCTCTCATTATTAGCCTTAAGACGGGCATCTTCAAGAAACTCGATACGTTCTTTGTCTATATCATCTATTTTTTTGTTATATTCAGCCATAAGCTCCTTTGCTTTGACCATCTTCGCATCGGTATCATCAATCTGATTTTGAATTTTTTCAGTACGATTTTTCATAAAATTTTTGAGAGGCTTATATAGAATAAAACCCAATGCAATGGCCAGAATAAGCCCGTTCAGTAGTTGGATGCCTATAGTTATCAAAGTCTGTGTATCCATAGCGAAAACACGACCTTTGGGCACAGATTCAGCCAAGAATATTATCTTGTTATACAATTTTTAACGGCCTCCTTTCTCTTGTCTATAATTCACTATTACCAATATGATGTGGCTTTGCCACTTTTTTCTTCTCACTTAACCCAGATAGTTAAGTAATATATCTACTAGTGGATTAGCAAATAGCATGACGATGGCAATCAAAAGGCCATAAATACCGGAAGTCTCACCCATAGCTAAACCGATGAACATTGTGCTTCGAATGGAATCAGCAGCTTCAGGCTGTCTGCCCATAGATTCAATGGCTTGGGCGGCGATTTTTGCCTGCCCGAATGTGGTGGTTACTCCGTTAAGAAGTGCTAATGCAGCTGCGATGTGCGCTATAGCGATGACAAATGCTAATGGATCTTGCATAATAATTTCCTCCAATCTTTTTACGTTGAATTTACAGTGACTTACTCCGCTGCACCTCTGATATACATAAGGCTGATAATAACAAATATGTAAGTTTGCAAAGCACCAAATATTACATCAAAAAATGCATGTAGCAATGCAGGAATGCCAATCTGAACAAATAAAGGCGTCAGGGCATAATAAAGGGTCAGAATAATCGTGCCGGAAAGCATGTTACCAAAGAGCCTGAAACTCAGCGAAACTGGTTTGGCTAATTCCCCAATTAAATTCAATGGGAAAAATATAAAGCTTGGCTCGAAGAAGGTTTTCAAATATTTACCTTTTTGATGTTTAATACCTATGAAAATCATGATTACGAAGCTGGCAAAGGCCAGTGCAAAAGTGGTTGCCCAGTCTGCTGTCGGTGCTCGGAGACCAAAGACACTGAACAAACAAGAAGATAGAATAAACACAAAGACCATAAAAAACCAAGGCGCTATATTTGAAAGTTCTTCCCCTAGAGTGTTGACTACGAAGTTATCGAATGTTTCCACAGCTCCTTCTATTAAGCTTTGAGAACCTTTCGGAACGATTTTAAAGTTTCGAAGTTTGAAACGTATGATAACTGCAAGCATAATAAGGATCAACATAATAATCCATGTATTAAAAATCGTTTCTGTTATCCAAATTTCAACGCCTGCAATATTTATAACCCATAGATTATCTATTTCTAAGCCCATAGACTAATCACCTCCTATTTTAATTTTCATAATCTCATCCTTTCAGAGTGAATTTTAAGCTATAGGTAGCAAGCTGGAAAGTTAATATACCTGCCGCTACCCCCCACAGACTAATCTGTGGTACAAGAGCACCTAAGACCAACACAATACCAGAAAGTAAAAGTCTTAGCATGTGCTGGATACCCACATAGTTTCCGGCACGCTTTTGTTCCATTGTTACTGCCTTGTCCACTGCATGTTCCAGAAGAAAGACCTTAATAATACTGACGAAAGAGCCCAAGAAGACTCCGTACATAAAAGGAAGAAAATCCAGAGAATGGTAATAGATTACCGAACCCAAAATACATATCAAAGCTATTATTGATATTGAAATAATCATTTTCTTCGCTAAATCAGATAGCTTCATAATACTCCTCTCCATATTAAATTTTTTGGTTTGCAGTTACTTCTTTTGGGATATATCGAATAAAGATTTGATAGCCGCTCCCACACCTAACAGTGAAAATATAAGCAGAAGCCAAGGTTTTGTTCCAAACAGACTATCTAGAAACTTTCCTAACAAGACCCCCACCAATACGGATGCCGCCATAGTTACTCCAATTTGAGAGACATAAGCGAAAGCACGCAAAGTTTTACTGACACTGGAATCTTTATCTTTTCTGTGCTGTTTACTCAAAGTATCATCCATCTTTTTCATGGCAATTCACCAAAAGAGTTTTGAATATAATCTCCGATTTTCTTTAAGCGAAAGAAGATTATGATGTTATCAATTCCGTATGAAATCAGCATGAAACCTATTGAAAAGGATATGATCATTTCGGAGAGAACCGGCGAGAACAAAAGCAGGAATCCGAAAGCTGTTCCAAGAGCGCCAAATGCCAGAATCCAGCCCCATAAAATAGAACCTTCGGATCTCAGGGAAACGGATCCTACAAGACGCATGACGCCGGAGGACATTACCCATACGGCAAAGACAAATGGAATCATTGCGGCCAACGTTTCGATTCCGTGCCCAAACAATGCCCAAACAGCAAATAAAGTGGTAATAATGCCGCTTGCCAGCATCCAGCCGGAACGGTGGACTTTTTCTTCGTTGTAAAAAGACGCAATTTCAGAGATGCCTGATATCAACATGGAGATACTAATAAAAATAGCAAGTGTAACTAAATTTTTAAGTGGCGTAAATAGCATAGTAATGCCAAGTATCACAATCATGATGCCAGATAGGAGCATCAGCCACTTCATAGATTTAAATATCTTTTTTAACGTGGTTAACATAAAAACATCCTCACTTTCCATTGTTATGATTGCGTGTTATTTACTGACAGTTGTTTCTTTACCCGATAGATATATATATGTTATAATAGTAATGTCAACTAAAGTTCAACTGAAACGGTAATCAAGTTGAAGTTCAGTTGAGATTATTAAAATTACTATATGAAGGAGTGATCACCATGTTTAATATACTTGTTGTCGAAGATGACTTTCACACCAGAAAACTGCTTGAGGATATTTTGCTAGACGAACATTACACTCCAGTGTTGGCGCAAGATGCCCAGGAAGCCCAGGGTATTTTAGACCACCAGCATATTGATCTGATGATAACAGACATCATGATGCCGGGAATGAATGGCTATGACCTAACAGAGATGCTTCGGGATGCGGGATTTGACTTCCCCATATTAATGATGACAGCAAAAGAAACGATTAGGGATAAGCGCAGGGGATTTCTTGTTGGAGCAGACGATTATATGGTAAAACCTGTTGACGAGGAAGAAATGCTCCTGCGGGTCAAAGCACTTTTGCGGCGGGCAAAAATTGTGAACGAACGGAAAATCGTCATAGGGAAAGTAACACTGAATTATGATTCGTTTACCATAAGACGCGAATCGGAACATTTTACACTTCCTCAAAAGGAATTTATGCTTCTATATAAGTTGCTTAGTTATCCGGATACCATTTTCACCAGGATGCAGTTGATGGATGAAATCTGGGGATATGATTCTCAAACGGATGATCATACCGTAAGCGTACATATTGGCAGACTGCGGGAACGCTTTGGCAGCTGGCCGGAGTTTGACATCGTGACGGTGAGAGGATTAGGATATAAGGCGGTAAAGAAAGATGATATATAAATGGAAAGGTACAAAGAATGTCAACAAGAAAGTCACAAAATGGAGGCTTACTACGCTCTTGGTACTTGTCCTCTTTGTATTTGTTATCTTACTTGTTAGTATTTTATTCTCGGATGGCATCGCTTATCTTCTTATAAAGGCGAGAATTCTACCCGCTTTATCGGAAAAACGTTTTCCTGTGGTCTTAATATTTCTTCTGCTGGTCAGCCTGTTCATAGGCACTGTTTTGGCAATCCTTGCAGGAAATCATTTCTTACGCCCCCTTCATGATTTGGTGGCGGCTACGAAGGAGGTCGCAGAAGGAAATTTTAATATTAAGGTGCCGGTTAACGGACCCAACGAGATGAACCGTTTGGCAATTAGCTTTAATGAGATGACAACGGAACTTGCAGGCATTGAAAAGCTCCATAGTGATTTTATAACAAATATTTCACATGAATTCAAAACGCCAATTGTCTCCATCAGAGGTTTTGCAAGACGTCTTAAGAAAAGCACATTGACAGAGCAGCAACGGGAGGAATACTTAGATATAATAATCGCAGAAACGGAGCGGTTGACCAGGATGTCCAGTAATATCACCCTTTTATCAAATCTTGAAAATACGGAGAATCCTATTGAAAAGTCTGCCTATTTTTTAGATGAGCAGATCCGTATGGCAATCCTTCTTTTAGAGCCTCAATTGGAAAAGAAATGTCTGAATTTGGAAATCAATCTTAGGACGATACAGATTATCGCAAATGAGGAAATGATGAACCATGTGTGGATCAACCTGTTGGAGAATGCTGTAAAATTTAGTCCGGAGGGCACTGCCATTCGGGTGGTACTCAAAGCCAAGGGAAACTATGCCCACGTATCTATATCCGACAATGGCATTGGTATGGATGGAGAGGTAAAAAAACATATCTTTGACAAATTCTATCAAGGGGACGATTCGAGGGTCACGGAGGGAAGTGGACTTGGGCTCTCGTTAGTAAAAAGGATTTTACTGCTTTGCGGTGGTAGAATAACAGTTGAAAGTGAACCAGGTGAAGGGAGTTGCTTCACTGTTATTTTACCTATAAAAGGATAAGAAATTACGTTGGAAAAGAATACTACTTCCTATTACAAGTGGGGATGAATCGGCCTTTCTGATTAAGAATTCTATTTGTCTTTTTTTAAAAGATAAGATATAATGAAAAAGCAATGAAAATATACCAAGTTTGCTTGGTATTGATATTAACATAGTATTTGTTAACACATTGATTACATAATGAATTTATGTTAATCAATGTGTTTTTCAAAGATATTATATAAATTCCTACATTAAGAAAGGTATGGTACTTTAATGAGAAAATTAGCACTATCTGATGAAATCTTATTAACCATAGAAAAACCCGCCAGATATATCGGAAATGAAATTAACATGGTTAAAAAGGATTTGAATAACATAGATATTCGTTTTTGTATGTGTTTCCCGGATGTGTATGAAATAGGCATGTCACATTTGGGAATTCAGATACTTTATGATATGTTTAACCGCCGGGAAGATACTTATTGTGAGAGAGTATATTCTCCTTGGGTTGATTTGGACAAGATTATGAGAGAAAAACAGATTCCTCTATTTGCTTTGGAATCTCAGGAGCCTATAAAGAACTTTGACTTTCTAGGATTTACCGTACAATATGAAATGTGTTATACCAACATATTACAGGTATTGGAATTATCCCAGATTCCAATCTATGCAAAGGACAGAACCGAAGAGGATCCCATTGTACTAGGCGGTGGCCCCTGTACTTATAATCCGGAACCAATTGCTGACTTCTTTGACTTCTTCTATATAGGGGAAGGGGAAACAGTTTATAATCAAATTTTGGATGTATATAAAGAAAATAAATTGAAAGGCGGTACCAGAAGAGATTTTCTTGAGAAAGCAGCGGAGATTGACGGCGTTTACGTGCCTGCTTTCTATGATGTGGAATATAATGAAGATGCAACTATAAAATCCTTTAGGTCCAATAATGTTCATGGAAAAGATGCTATTAAAAAGCAAGTGGAAATGAGCATGAGTGAAACCTATTATCCTAATAAGCCATTAGTACCTTATATTAAAGCGACACAGGACAGAGTGGTTCTTGAAATCCAGAGAGGCTGCATTCGCGGCTGCCGTTTCTGTCAGGCTGGTATGGTTTACCGTCCTATTCGTGAACGTGATCTTGAATTCTTAAAAGAATATGCTTATAAGATGCTAAAGAATACCGGGCATGAAGAAATTTCATTAAGCTCATTAAGTTCCAGTGATTATTCTTCATTACAGGAATTAGTGTATTTTTTAATTGATGAATTTAGTTCCAAAGGAGTTAATATATCTTTGCCTTCTTTACGAATTGATGCCTTTGCATTAGATGTAATGAGCAAAGTGCAAGATGTAAGAAAAAGCAGTTTAACATTCGCACCGGAAGCAGGTTCACAAAGGCTTCGTGATGTTATCAATAAAGGTTTAACAGAAGAATCCATACTAAAAGGTGCAATGGATGCTTTTAACAGCGGCTGGAATCGGGTAAAGCTATATTTTATGTTAGGACTTCCAAGTGAAAACGAAGAAGATATTGAAGGAATTGCAGTTCTTTCTGATCAGATTGCCAGGGAATATTATACGATTCCAAAGGAACAAAGGAATGGGAAAGTCAGTATCGTTTCCAGTACTTCCTTCTTTGTTCCAAAACCATTTACCCCATTTCAATGGTCCAGAATGAATACAGCAGAAGAATATCTGGAGAAACAACAATTCTTAAGAGCAAAATTTAATGAACAATTAAACCGCAAAAGTATCAAGTATAACTGGCATGAAGCAGAGCTTAGTGTTTTGGAGGGAGTATTTGCAAGAGGAGACAGAAGAGTAAGTAAAGTTATTTATGATGCTTACAAAGCCGGATGTCTTTATGATTCCTGGTCAGAACATTTTAAATACCAGTTGTGGGAGAAAGCTTTTGAAGATAATCAGATTGATATGGCATTCTACAATAGTAGAGAACGAGTGAAAGAAGAAATTCTTCCATGGGATTTTATTGATGCAGGAGTAACAAAAGACTTCTTATGGAGAGAGTATGACCGTGCTATGAATGCTAAGGTAACGCCAAACTGTAGAATGGCTTGTGCTAACTGCGGTGCTAAAGTATTTGAAGGCGGCGTATGTTTTGAAGAAAGAGGACAAGTGTGAAGGAAAAGCATACTTCACAAATGGAAGACCATGTCTTCCATTCCGAAGAACTCCAAAATGAAATCCATTGGAATTTCATTTTGAACTTCTTCATCTATTATTTGAGATGCCGCAAAGCGGCATCATGTCGGGAAGTGTGAAGAAAGAGGGCTAAGGCGCCAGAATAGAGGATATTATGAAGACAAGAATTAAATTTACAAAAGCAGGGTCATTAAAATTCGTAGGTCACTTGGATGTAATGAGGTATTTTCAAAAGGCTTTTCGCCGTGCAGAACTAGAGGTGGAGTATTCTCAGGGATTTAATCCTCACCAGCTTATGTCTTTTGCAGCACCTTTGGGTGTTGGACTTACCAGTGATAGTGAATACTTAGACCTTCAACTAAAAACTTGTGATGAACTTGAGGTAATGATAGAAAAGATGAATAAAGCTATGGCAGATGATATTCAGGTAGTTGGTTTTAAGGTACTTACAGATGAAAGTAAGAATGCCATGTCCATTGTTGCAGCTGCTGATTATATGGTTTCTGTGAAAGATGGCTATGAATTCATGGGAATTGAGGAGTTTTTGCAGAAATTCCAGGAATTTTTTAATCGTGAGAGTATTGTTATTCTTAAAAAGTCAAAGAAAAGTGAAAAAGAGGTGGATATTAAACCATCGATTTATCATATTGGATTTGACAGGGAAGAGTTCTATAAGAATATTGGACAAAATTTTAAAGATAAGAAAAGTGTTGCAGATATATATGAAAATGGTATTAAGATTTTTATGCAGGTTGCAACAGGAAGTGCCAACAACCTAAAGCCTGAATTAGTTATGGAGGCATTTTGTCAGTATGCAGGAATAGAATATAATGAATATGCATTTCAGGTACATCGAATGGAAGTTTATGCAGATTTAGGTACCGAAGGGAATCGAAGATTGGCTGCACTGGATCAAATGGATGATTAATATTCCTAAAACTATTGTACTATGTAAATGAAAAGTTAATAATTATAAAATACTAATGTTATTTAAATAAAAGTGTAATATTTCAGAGGAACACAGAAAAAATAGTATTGTAATTATAAATTTATATGTATTAAATTCTTTACATGAAAAAAATATTACGGGAGTCTGTATGAATAATAAATTAATCATTACAAAACAGGAAAATCAAATTATATCAGCTATTTATGAAGGCAACGATATGGTTCAGGTAAACATTGATCATAGGGAGAGCATAAGTATTCTCGGGAATATCTATATCGGAAAGGTTAAGAATATTGTTAAAAATATTAATGCTGCCTTTGTTGAAATTGGAGACGGTAGAATGTGCTATCTTTCTTTGGCTGAGAATTTATATCCTATCTATGTAAAACCTAAACTAACGGAAAAACTGGTGGTTGGAGATGAATTACTTGTTCAGATTTCCAAGGAAGATATTAAGACCAAAGCTCCTGTTGTTACCACTAACCTTAATTTTACCGGTAAATATGTGGTTTTGATTCATGGCAGATCCATGATTGGCATATCCTCCAAGATAGAAGATGAGGAAGAACGGAAACGATTAAAAAAATTGATGAAAGCTTTCAAAGATGATTCCTATGGTTTTATTGTCCGTACAAATGCGGTTAACATGGATGAAGAACGGATTCGTGAAGAAATCATAGTTTTAAAGAAGCAGTATGAAGAACTAAAACAATATGGGATTCATAAAAGTTTATTTACCTTATTATATCAAAATCCTCCGGGATATATTTGCGATATACGGGACGGATATGCGGATCAAATTGATGAAATCGTTACAGATGATTTTGAAATCCATAAGAATATAAAGGAATATTTGGAAAAATATCAAAAAGAAGATTTAGCCAAACTTCATTTGTATGAAGATAATATGATTACGTTAAAAAATCTTTATAGTGTCAATACTAAGTTAGAAAAAGGTTTAAATGAAAAGGTCTGGTTAAAAAGTGGAGCAACCTTAATCATTCAACCTACAGAAGCTTTAACCGTTATTGATGTAAATACCGGTAAAGCAATTAGTGGTAAAAAGAATGTGGAAGACACTTTCTTCAAGGTAAATATGGAAGCAGCCCAGGAAATAGCAAAACAAATACGTTTAAGGAATTTATCAGGTATTATTATAATAGATTTTATTGATATGAGTAAGCGGGAATATAAAATAAGATTAATGAAGTTTTTGGAGGAGTTATTCCGGAAGGATCCTATTAAAACTACTTTGGTGGATATGACTGCTTTAAACCTAGTTGAAATAACAAGAAAAAAGGTAAGAAAGCCATTATACGAACAGACAATATAAAGAATATAATAAGATTGTAATAGAAATTGTTTAAAAGCGTTTAAGCTCTGGAATCAAGAGCAGTGTGGATTATTGGAATGCATAACACTAATTTGTGGCATGTCAAATCTGCAGGCAGATGGGCATGGAATGGGAGGTAGTATGAAAAAATTAGTATCTATTGTTGTAATTGCTTTAGTGGTTTTAACCGGATGTTCTTCTAACTATATGAGTTCTATTTACAATGATGAAGAAAAACTTGTAAGTGAAACGAATAGTTATAATTTAAATGAATCTGATCAGAAAATAGAGGAACAAAAGTTTTCAGGTACAGTAGAGTTTGAGGGAATGGATACCATTTGGACATTTAATTCTGAAGAAGATACGGAAATTGATATGAAGTATTTATTTAAAGTTACCAGGGGTAAGGCCAAACTAGTACTGATTACACCGGATGAAAGTTTAATAACTATGATAGAAACATCAAAGAATTCCGAGCTAAAAGATTATGCGGTAAATAAAATCCCAGTAAAAAAAGGATTGAATAGAATCAGACTGGTAGCAGCGAATAATGCCAAAATAGAATTTGATATAAATATAGATTATGGAACATTTGATGAATTAGGTATGTAATGCTATCGTGGAAAGATTAAACCAAGTTGTGATAAAAACTAGTAGAGTTTGTTATAATAACTTTATGAAACAATTAAAAAAGCAATTCTACATACACAAAAGGACAGATGAGTTATGATAAAAACAAATGCAATGCGATTACTAGATCAAGAAAAGATTGAATATCAATCTATAGAATATGAAGTGGATGAAAACAATCTGGCAGGGGAGCATGTAGCCGGCCAAATTGGTGTACCTGTCGAACAAGTCTTTAAAACCTTAGTAGCAAAGGGCGAGAAAAAAGGAATTGTGGTCTTTTGTATACCGGTAAATATGGAGTTAAATCTAAAAAAAGCAGCATCTATAGTTGGAGAAAAGAAAATAGAGATGGTGCATGTAAAAGATTTGTTGGGTTTAACTGGATATGTAAGGGGCGGTTGTTCACCAATCGGTATGAAGAAAAAATATCCTACTTATATAGATGAATCGGCTATATTATATGATACCATAACCGTTAGCGCAGGCATAAGGGGATGTCAGCTGGTGCTTCGTCCTGATGATTTGATCAAATTCGTAGATGCTGTGGTATGCGATATTGCAGAGTAATATTTAGGTGAATTTACGGATTTTTATGCTGGCTTTTTATGAGGTATTACTGCTTTTAATGTAATAATGTAATAATTATAAAAATTATTTGAAATCCATTGACAAATACTACTTACTATGCTAGTATAATTTAGTGTGCCGCACAGCGAGGTCTAAAGTTCTGTTCATTTTTAATTAAAAGTGTCAGACGCCATAGTTGGCGAGTAATGATAATAGGAGGTGCCATATGTACGCAATTATAGCAACAGGTGGTAAACAGTACAAAGTAGCCGAAGGCGATATCATTAAAGTAGAAAAGCTTGGTGTAGAAGCTGGTGAAACTGTTACATTTGATCAAGTGCTTGTAGTAAATAACGGAGAATTAGTAGTAGGAAATCCTACAGTTGCTAAGGCTAGCGTTACTGCAAAGGTTGTTGAAGAAGGCAAAAACAAGAAAGTTGTTGTCTACAGATACAAGAGTAAAACCGGATATCACAAGAAAAACGGTCACAGACAGCCATATACTAAGGTAAAGATCGAAAAAATCAATGCATAATACAAGTTGGTAGAGATATGATTAAAGTATCTATGTATAATAATGCAGAAGGTAAGATTATTGGATTCAGTTGCTCCGGACATGCAGGGTTTGCAGAAAGCGGACAGGATATTGTATGTTCAGCAGTTTCCGTACTGGTAATCAATACCATGAATTCTATAGAAAGTTTTACTCGTGATACCTTTGAATATAAGGAAAACGAGAAGAGTGGAATGATAGATTTCAAAATTGTTTCAGAACTAAGTAATGAGTCAAGTTTATTACTCAATTCTTTGTTCCTGGGTTTACAAGGAATACAAGAAGAATATGGTCAAGAATATATTAAATTTGTACCGCAGAACATGTGAATGCAAGTTCTGTGTTAAACTTTCAAGGAGGTGTAGGTTATGTTAAAGATGAACCTTCAGTTTTTCGCTCATAAAAAGGGTGTTGGTTCTACTAAGAACGGTAGAGATTCCGAATCCAAAAGATTAGGTGCGAAAAGAGCAGACGGACAGTTTGTATTAGCTGGAAACATTCTATACAGACAACGTGGAACTAAAATTCATCCAGGTCTTAATGTAGGACGTGGCGGAGATGATACATTATTCGCATTAATAGATGGTGTTCTTCGTTTTGAAAGAAAAGGCAGAGACAAGAAGCAAGCTTCTGTTTATCCTGTAGAATCAAAATAGGTTGAGATGATTTAAAACCCCAAATTCTTGATTAAATCATGAATTTGGGGTTTATTTGTGTAGAAAGGCAGCAATTAAACGTTACTTCCTGAATGTTTTTGTTGTATTTTTTATATTTTATGTTTATAATAAAAACATTGAAAATAATGAAGAAAATGTCAGATGAAATTCTGTAATAAGAAACTTAATTTTATAAATACTATACATATTGAAACGAATAAGAGGTGAGATTATGTTTGCAGATAATGCTAAAATATATATACGATCTGGTAAAGGCGGCGATGGACATGTAAGCTTTCGAAGAGAAATGTTTGTTGCAGCCGGCGGACCGGATGGCGGTGATGGCGGAAGAGGCGGAGACTTAATTTTTGAAGTGGATGAAGGTCTTAATACCTTGTCTGATTTTAGATTCAACAAAAAATATTGTGCCGGAGATGGTGAAAGCGGCAGTAAACAACGTTGTCATGGTAAGGATGGAGAAGATTTGGTAATTAAAGTTCCGGAAGGTACGGTTATAAAAGATACTGAAACCGGAAAAGTAATTGCGGATATGTCCCATGGCAATAAACGCCAGACCATATTAAAAGGCGGCAGAGGTGGAAAAGGTAATCAGCATTATGCTACGCCAACCATGCAGGTTCCTAAATACGCTCAGCCCGGTCAGTCAAGCAGGGAATTAAATGTTACCCTTGAATTAAAGGTAATTGCAGATGTCGGTTTAGTTGGATTCCCTAACGTAGGTAAGTCAACCCTATTATCCAGAGTTACTAATGCAAGACCAAAGATTGCAAATTATCATTTTACAACATTAAATCCTAATTTAGGTGTTGTGGATTTAGAGGGTGCAGACGGATTTGTAATTGCAGATATACCCGGTTTAATTGAAGGCGCATCGGAAGGAATTGGCCTTGGACATGAATTCTTGAAACATATTGAAAGAACAAAAGTAATTATTCATATGGTGGATGCTGCTTCTACAGAAGGAAGAGACCCGATTGAAGACATTAAAACAATCAATGGTGAATTAGCTGCATATAATGAAGAACTGACTAAGAGACCTCAGGTAATAGCGGCCAATAAATTAGATGTTTTATTTGGTGAGGATGAAGAAGAAGTAATTCAGAAGCTAAAAGATACTTTTGAACCACAGGGAATTAAAGTATTTCCTATCTCTGCAGTAAGTGGTAAAGGTATCAAAGAGCTGCTATATCATGTAAGAGAAATGCTGGATTCCGTAGATACTGCACCGGTTATTTTCGAAAGAGAATATTTTCCGGAAGAGAATACCTTTTCTAACGAACCATATACGGTGGAAAGAGAAGGAGAACATGTATTTGTTGTGGAAGGTCCCCGTATTGATAGAATGTTAGGTTATACAAATCTTGATTCTGAACGTGGATTTGAATTCTTCCAACGTTTCTTAAAGGACAACGGAATTCTTGAAGAATTGGAGAACTTAGGAATTCAAGAAGGCGACACGGTAAGAATGTACGGTTTGCAATTTGATTATTATAAATAAAAGGAATATAGGTAAAAGAGTAATTGAGTAATTACATCTTATAAATGAATTAGAGGAGATTTTATGACAAGTAAACAAAGAGCTTATTTAAAAGGCTTAGCTATGAATATAGATCCCATTTACCAGATTGGAAAATCAAGTATTACACCGGAATTAACCACTGGACTAAATGAAGCATTAGAAGCAAGAGAATTGGTTAAAATCCATGTGCTTAAGAATTGTTTAGATGATCCAAAGGAGATTGCACAAATTTTAGGAGAAAGAACACACTCTGAAGTTGTACAGGTAATTGGGAAAAAGATTGTTCTTTACAGAGAATCTAAGAATAAGAAAAAGATTGAACTACCTAAGGAAAAGAAAGCAACGAAGTAAGAAACAGTTAAAATAGAGACGCTGTATAAATAGGACATATCCGGGAGCGTTTCTAAGGGCAGGAGTATATATGAATAAGATTGGAATCATGGGAGGAACTTTTAATCCCATTCATATAGCACATCTAATACTTGCAGAAAGTGCTTATGAACAATTACAGTTGGATAAAATCTTAATAATGCCTTCCAAGAAGCCGCCCCATAAACTTCATGAGCCAATTGTCAGTGATCACCATCGAAAGGAAATGGTAAGGCTGGCAATAGATGGTAACCCTCATTTTGAAATGTCTTCTATGGAGCTGGATCGGGAAGGAATTACTTATACGGCAGATACATTACAGCAATTAACCAAAGATTATCCGGAAAATGAATATTATTTTATTCTGGGATGGGATTCCTTGCAGCAGATTGAAAAATGGAGAGAACCCGATACTATTTTCAGACTTGCACATATTGTGGCAGCTGGAAGATATCATTCTTCAAAAGATAAAATAGAAGATCAGGTACATCATTTAAATAAAATTTATCATGGAAAGATCCATGTATTGGAGATTCCAAATATGGATTTATCTTCAGAAATGCTAAGGGAGTATATAAAATCGGGAAAATCAATTCGGTATTATGTACCAAGCCAGGTAGAACAATATATTCGGGATCATGGATTATATGCGGATTAGAAGAAAACACAGGAATGTTATAAACACAGGATTTCTATAAAACTAGAATTTATAAAAGACTGGAATAGTATTTTAAGAAAGTTTATTGGGAAAGGCTTTAAATTATGCAATATGATTTGTTTGGTTTACAACAGGCTATGGCAAAAGTCCAAACGGAGAAAAGATTTTATCATACATTAGGAGTACAGACCACCAGCTTTGCAATGGCTTTAAAACACGGTGCAGATGAAGAAAAAGCATTAATAGCCGGACTGCTTCATGATAGTGCAAAATGTTTGTCCGGTGCGGTACTTCTTTCTGAGTGCCATAAGTATGGGTTGTCCATTTCAGATGCAGAAGAAAAAAGCCCCTATTTATTACATGGCAAATTGGGAGCTTATTATGCGGAATTCAAATATGGTATTGAGGATAAAGAAATTCAATCTGCCATAAGCTATCATACCACAGGTAAACCGGATATGAGTTTGCTTGAAAAGATTGTTTTTACAGCGGATTATATTGAGCCAAACCGGTCTTCTGAAAGAATACCCAATCTTCATGAGATTAGAATTTTAGCATTTGAGAACTTAGATCTTGCAGTATATCAGATTCTTGAGAGTACACTCAATTATTTAAAAAAAATTCGATTAGAAATTGATAGTACAACAGTGGAAGCATATGAATATTATAAAAGTATCATCAGATAATCTGTGATTTCTACTTCACAGTAAGTGATATATTCATGAAAATGCTCCGCCTTAAAAAAATAAATATGATTCTAAATCCAGTTTCATATTATTCTAAAATAAAACCTTGAAAGGGGATATTCAATGAACAATACAGCAAAAGAGATGGCTAGATTAGCATATGAAGCATTAGAAGATAAAAAGGCTGAAGACATTAAAGTATTAGAAATAGGTAATATTTCAATAATAGCAGATTATTTTATAATAGCAAACGGTACCAATACATCACAAGTACAGGCACTGGTTGATAATGTTCAGGAACTGCTTGGAAAAAATGGTTACAATCCCAAACGTGTGGAAGGTTTGCGTACCTCAAGCTGGATTCTATTAGATTATGGCGATGTTGTAATCCATGTATTCTCTAAAGAAGACAGACTATTCTATGATTTGGAAAGAATCTGGAGAGATGGCACATTAGTAAGTAGAGAACAACTGGAAGCATAAGATTATATAAAAACTAAAATGGCTGTTACATTACGATATATTCTGAAATCGTATTTGAAATATCATGGTTATCATGGAGTTTCAATTCAAGATTCAGAATGACAGTAAGTAACAGCCTTAATTATTTTATGTAGGGCTTTGGATTAATGGAAAACACGGAATAAACCAATAACTTTACCCAATATGTTTACTTCGGAAACTATAATTGGGTCCATAGTATCATTCTCCGGCTGTAATCGGTAATAACCTTTTTCTTTATAAAATGTTTTAACCGTAACAGAATCGTCAATTAATGCTACAACAATTTCTCCATTGGAAGCAGTAGGTTGTTTTTGTACTAATATTTTGTCGCCGTCAAGTATACCGGCATTAACCATACTCTCCCCTTTTACTTTTAACATAAAAGTTTCTTCATTAGGCATGTATTCGGAAGGAACAGGAAAGTATCCTTCAATGTTTTCAACGGCAAGAATTGGTTCACCTGCTGTAATTGTACCAACTATAGGTACGTTCACAAGTTCCCTTCTTGTTAAATTAAACTCATCATCAATAATTTCAATAGCACGGGGTTTGGAAGGGTCACGTCTTATGTAACCGTTTTTCTCAAGTGTTTCAAGGTGTGAATGAACAGAAGATGTTGATTTTAAGTTAACCGCTTCGCATATTTCACGTACAGCAGGCGGATATCCTTTATTAATAATCTGTGATTTCAAATACTCTAAGATTTCTTTTTGTTTGGCACTTATCTTACCATAACTCATTCTTATACCTCCAATCGTATAGTTTCTTGACCCGGTAATTCTTTGCAGGAAAATATTTATCCGGAAAAATAATTTAAATCTTTCGTTTTCGTCCATTATAAATCTTAATGATTCAAATAGCTTAATACGCTAATTTCTTTCTTATTATAGCACATAAATTTTCAAAATGCAAAACTTATGTTCGTAATTTTTTTAAAAACCTATTGACAAACAAATGTTTGGAGAATATAATAAATGCAAGAAAAAGAAAACGTGTGTTCGCAACACTTGTTCGGGCAATTTGGTATATCAGAACTTGAAAACAAGAATATAGGGAACATAAGGTAAACGTATAGAGAAAAACCGGGAGGTATGAAATATGAATCATATGTATCGTACACGTACTATTCAAAGAAGTACATTTCAAGGGAAACTTGCACTTATGTTTGAGAAAAATCCAACAATGATTATATTAAGTGCGTTAATTTTTACTATAATCCTTCTTTCAACTTTTACTATATCAACTCAAGTATTTGCACAAAAATCATCTGCAAAAGAAAAACTGGTTACCAGCGTTAGAATTGAAGAGGGGGATTCCCTTTGGAGTATTGCTGAAAGACATATAACAGAAGAGTATTCAGATATTCGTACATATATTAAAGAAATCAAAAGAAGCAACGGACTGACTTCCGATGTTATTCACGAAGGAGCATATATCATAGTTCCGTACTATTCCGGAACTATGGAGGTAGCCCAGAATCCATAATATAAAACATACATTAATTAACCCTCAAAAAGTTATATGCATTAAATAAACTGATATGCATACTTTATATAGGATAGAATGTAAATGATTTTGTTTTGGAGGGAATATGAAAGAGAGTATTAGTGATCTAATAACTAAGTATGAGAGTGATATTTGTTACTTTCAGCAAATGCAGATTTATTCCATGTCCACTTATGAAAAAAATTACTATTATGAACAGATACAGCAAAGAACGAATGTGCTTATTGGTGAACTGGAAGAAGTTATACAGCTGGAAGTAAAAAACGTACATAATCCCTCTGAAGAAAGTAATTACATCGTCAGCCGACAACAAGGAGAAAAAGGGCCCATAAAAGAAGGCCTATATAATTTAGATCATGAATACAATATTAATCCGGAATTTAATATGGCAAATCAATTTCATATTCGAGCAGAACAAGAAACGAAAAATGAATTTACAATTAGTCCGGAAAATAATAACGAAATAAATTCTGAATATGATATGGAAAATTTTGAGGAAAAAGAATTCACTTTGGAGGAATTAGCCGAATATAACGGCACTAATGGGAAACCGCCATATGTGGCCATTAATGGAATTGTTTACGATATGAGTCACATTAGACCTTGGGCAAGTGGAACTCATTTTGGTTTAACGGCAGGTAATAATCTGACTGCTCAATTTATAAACTGCCACAGAGGAGCACAATCAGTTTTAGATAAATTAATTCCGGTAGGAAGATTAGCTTAATATAGGTAATAGGTATAGTATGTTACGAATAACCGATGCATTCAATCTAAGTTATATAGCAGCCGAACTCACATCCTTGGTAAGTATCTGCCTACAATGTGTTTTCGGCTGCTATTTTATTTATTAATAAACAATGTCGTATTAACACTGCATATGACAAAATTAATAGACAAGTTCTTGATCATGGGGTTCAGTGAAAATTGCAGACTCAGAATGACAGTTAGTTTTGGGGTAAATTGATGGATAAATAAAGAATGATATACTTAATTAAAAATTAATAACTACTCCTGTTAATTGTATGGTATAATTAGTTATAATAGTGGGTTAGAGGTAATATTGTATTTATTTAAATGATACAAATGTAAAAAGTTTAGATTATAAAGATTATATACATGAGGAGTAAATGTTATGAATATAGCGTATTTTTTAATTACAAAAAGTGAAGTGGCATATTTATATAATGATTGTACATTACGTCAAGGATTAGAAAAATTACACCAACATGGATATGCAGCAATACCGGTATTATCCAAAGGTAATAAGTATATAGGAACTGTAAGTGAGGGTGACTTTTTATGGCATATCTTAGAGCAAGATAATCAGGACTTACAGACAACAACATGTATGAAGCGTTTAGAGAATATAAAAATTAAAGATATACTAAAACCAGACAAAAATCCTCCTGTAAGGATAACAGCCAGGATGGAAGAACTTATGATTCGAGCCATGGATCAGAATTTTGTACCTGTTATTGATGATAGGAATTATTTTATAGGAATCGTAACAAGAAGAGATATAATGAAATATTTTTGTGAAAAATCAGAAGTAGGTGCAAAGTTGAGCTTTAGCGAAAGTATATAGACTTATATTATCACTAAAGGTTGTGGGTGCTCATTAATTAAATAATTTTGAAACATGACAAATTTTGAAATAATGACAAATTTGAAACAATGATATAGATAGTTTCGCGGATATGATCTACTGATTGCAAAAAAGTGGAGGGTATATGCTTACAATTGAACAATTAAAAGAAGCAGGAGCAATATACTTGGAACATATACAAGAGGGTTTTGAGTATTATAACTATAAAGTAGTTTCTTGGAATCAGGAAGAGACGTGTGAACATATCAGAAAGCTCTGGTTATTAAATGGTCCGGAGCATTCTTTTGCCGATTTTTATTATTATAGATTAGACAATGAAGCAAAGAAAAAAGTGAATTCTATACTAAATGAAGAGGAAATAAATTATATAAAAGCCATTTCTTTTTCTTGGGAAGAAATCATATTTCCATTGGATGAGATATTAATTAATATCATAATTAAATTAAATAATACGGAGATGTTATTCTCTACTTTTTATTTTACAAAGGAACCCTGTACTCTATGGGGAAATTATCATGGAGAATATATTGTTTTTCAACATTAATATTGAATTTTATAAGGAGTGTGTTTATGGGTTGCTTAGGGAATATAATATGGTTTATCTTTGGAGGGTTCGTTAGTGGATTGTCATGGGCACTTGCTGGTTGTCTATGGTGTATTAGTATTGTAGGAGTACCCATTGGTATTCAATGCTTTAAGTTTGCAGGTTTGAGTTTCTTTCCCTTTGGAAAAGAAATACATTATGGAGGCGGGGCGGGCTCTTTGTTATTAAATATCTTATGGATTCTCATTACGGGAATCCCTCTTGCAATTGTATCTGCTTCATTTGGTGTTATCTTATGCATTACTATTATAGGAATCCCTTTTGGATTACAACATTTTAAAATAGCCAAACTGGCTTTGATGCCTTTTGGTGCAACGATAGAATAGCAGTTTTTAAGCTGCTTTTTTATTTTGCAAGATATTTCTTCTTTTGTGGAGAACCACATCAATATTCTGGTAATTTGTAAAACAATGTGGTAAAATACATTAAAGCTTAGAAATTGGTTAACTATGGAAAATACTAAGTTAATTTCAGAGCATGTAAGTATAAATATAGTAATTAGCGAGATTAAAGGAGTTTTTAACATGAGACAAAATGATATTGGAAAAATTATATTTACGCTTCGAAAGCACTATAACATTTCTCAGGAAATGTTATGCAGCGGCTTATGTTCCGATGCAACTTTATCAAGAATAGAATTAGGAGAGAGGATTCCGGATAAGTTTTTATTGGATGCGCTTCTTCAAAGGCTTGGAAAATCCCCGGATAAATTAGAAACCATATTATCGGAGAGAGATTATTTTCTGTTTGAAAAAAGACAAGCAATTGAAAAAGCCATTTTTGAACATAATTTTGAATTAGCTAGAGAAGAATTAATTGCTTATGAGGAACAAAAGGAATGCGAAGAAAAACTTCATCAACAATACATATATAAAATAAAGTCAGTACTGGCCGATGAATTAAAACATGATACTAATAAAAACATTGAATATTTATTGGAGGCAATAAATATGACTTTGCCTTCCTTCGAAATCGAAAATATCTTAAAATATTTATTGAGTATTGAAGAAATTTATCTTTTGCTTATGCTTGCCCAGGCATATTCTAATACGGAACAGGAGGGACAAGCACTTCAATTATTACATAATGTAATTGATTACCTTGATCAAAAGTATTCGGATGAGGAAGAAAAAGTAAAGGTATATCCCAAAGCAGTATATTTACTGTCAAAGTTATTACTGCAAGATGAAAAATATGATGAATTAGTAACCGTATCTTTAAAAACCATAGATCTAATTGTTTCAAATGGTGTTATTAACTGCTTGTCTGAGCTGCTGCAACTTTGTATGATTGGTTTAAGGCATCAGAATAACCAGGAACTATTAAAACGGATAACCCGTCAATTTGATAGTTTAAATGAGCTTTATAAGGAATACAATTTTACCACCTCCAATGAAACTTCCACTTTATTACTAGAAAATACCCAAAGTGAGTTATATTTAGTAAATGAATTTATCAAGAACTGCCGTATTGCCAATGGATTATCCCAGGAAACCTTAAGTGGGAATATCTGCTCACCAGAAACGTTATCCCGTATTGAATCCGGGAAAAGAGCACCAAGTATAAAGAATTTTCAGTCATTGACATCACGTATGGGGATAAATAAAGATATGTATAATAGTTTTATATCAACTGAGAATTTTGAAATATTTGAAAAGAAGAGAGAGATTACAAAAATGGCATCTCTTCATAAATACGAAGAGGCAGAAATAATATTTAATAATCTGGAACAAGAATTAGATGATAATAAGCCTGAAAATAAACAATTTTTAGTACATTATCATACCTATTTAGATTACAGAACGGGAAAAATAAATTCAGAACAGGCATTGACTGGATATGAACAAGCATTAAGATATACTATGAAAAACTACGGTACGACCTCAATTAAGAATAATTATATTTCAAGAGAAGAAGCCTTTCTAATTAATAGAGTGGCAATAATTTATAAAAATTTAGGTTTTATAGATAAGTCTATTAATCTTTTAAATGAAGTCCTGGAAAATTATGAAAAAAGTAAAGTTGATGAAAAATATCATTCTGTAGCCAGTTTAATGATAATGGCTAACTTATCCATGTATTTAGAAGACAATGGTAATCCCCAAGAAGGAGAAAAGATCTGTGATAAAGGTATTAAATTATCATTAAGATGTGCACGCGGAAATTTACTTGCTGTTTTTTTAGCTGAAAAGTCTTGTTGTCTTGAAAAAATTGATAAGAATAATATAAGTGAAGAAAATAAAAAAGCCCGTATAAACTATTTACAACAGGCTTTTTATATTAGTGACTTAATGAAAGATTTTAAATTTAGAGATACGATACAAAAATATTATTATAGGAATTATAATGAAAAGCTAAATTAATTAATAATTTGAATCAATGTCATATCCAAGGCTAAGAGTACTAACAGTATTATTTTGTGTAACTGGAGCAACCTTAACAGTGATAACCAATGTAAGCATTAATAATGAAACAACCACTAAAACTTTAGACTTTAAATTTTTCATAATCAATCTCTCCTTTTATCTTTTAAATTTTTTTCGTTCTTAGTTATGTAATGACATTTGCTAATTAAGTATATATTAATGTATACTGAACTCATTAGCCATGACGTTTTTGGAGAATTTATAAAAATCTCTAAAAACGTCATGGCATTTTCTTTTTATACAACTTATAATAATAAATGACAACGGATGAATTTGGATTCCGGAGAAGTTTCGGTGAATAAATGGGAAAATTAATCAATTATTTCAAATAATTAAATAGATTTAAGAAAAATAAACAAAAATTATAAAAAAATCATATGCAAATAAAAATATTTCTAAAAAGGTATTTCAACTATTGATATAATTTGTTAGAATTACTAAAGATAGGTTAAGTGAGGTTGTTATGTTGGGAGATATACAAAAGAAAAATCAAAAAGCGAATATGAGCAATATAAATGTTCATAGGATAGGAGTGAATTTGCTTATGTGTTATGATGTTTATAATATAACAGATCTTAAAACAGATCTTAATTATGCAATAGATAATGAAGACTTTTATTTATGCTATCAGCCGTTAATTAATACTAAGACAAATAAGATGATTGGTATGGAAGCATTATTGAGATGGAATCATCCTCATAGAGGTACCATAAGTCCTAAAGAGTTCGTCCCTATAGCAGAAGAAACTATGCACATTATACCCATCGGAGAATGGGTTGTGAGACAAGCCTGCAGTCAATTGAAAGCTTGGCATGATATGGGATATAATAATTATTTTATTTCTGTCAATGTTTCGGTTATCCAGTTGCAGCAAAAAGGCTTTGCAAGAATGATTTTAAAAACTCTAGAAGAAACTGGATTAACGCCGGAATACCTTCAACTTGAAATAACAGAAACAGTACATATGGAATATAACAGTATAGTCTCTAAGAATTTAATGAGACTGAAAAGACAAGGCATTAAGTTTTCTATCGATGATTTTGGAACCGGTTACAATTCCTTAAATTACCTCCAAAGCATAGAGGTTGATAATCTAAAGATAGATAAATCGTTTATAGAGGATTTTAAATCAAAAGTAAATCAATCCATTATTGAGATGATTATTTTGTTAGGACATAAGATTAATGCAGCTATTATTGCAGAAGGTGTTGAAACAAAAGAACAATATGATTTCTTAAAGCAACAGGAATGTGATATCGTTCAGGGATATTACGTTAGTGAACCAATATTACCAGAGAAAATGACTGAATTATTTGATAGATTGTAGTAGGTGTCCTCCTATAAAGAATAGGCAGTTTCTATCGCTGCCTATTTCTTTCCAAAAAACATGTATTTTTACTAAATAAAGTTATCAACTTATTAATTGTGGTGGGGAAGTTATTATATATATAGTTAACACTTAAGAGACTGTTGTTTAGAGATAGTCTCTTATTTGTTTATTCCTTAAAAGCTTTCCAAAATGTTCCCTGTTTATTAATTATATTATTTAACCTATCAAATGGTATTATAAACTCTGGAAATCCAGCTGCATACGGAGCTATATCATAAGGATAGAAATATATAACAAGACCTTCTTCGGTTAGATAGAAATTATGATCTTCTAATATTGTTATAAAGCTATCCGGGAAAAACATAGAACCTTCGTTCTTTTCCTCTTTTTTAATCATTCCTTTTATGATTTCGTTAATAGCGGAAACATAATCCCTATCTTTTTCAAACAGGTCTTTTAAGGTATAGAGTTCACCTGTCTTTATACTAAAATAGTAGTAATTATTAATAGGCATTCCGTGAGCAGCACCAAATGGATAATCATAGCCTGTTTGATTAATAACAAGTAATTGGTTTTGTAATTTAGCTGTAAAACTATCTTCAACAGACAGCTGGTCTTCTTTAGTAATATTCTTTCTGTGGTCTATAAAGAGTTCATGCAATTTTTCATTTATCTTTTTTTCAGCTTCTTTTGACTTTAGTCCATTTATTACAGGGTAATATACAGTGACGCATTTGCTTGGTTTATATTTTACCTCTTTAACATGGATATCAGGTGACAGACTATATTCATTACTATTATGCCATACTATGATACCTTCTTTTTTTATATATAACAAATCCTTATCAATCTCAGCTTTTATAACATCTCCAAGCAGGGTAAGGGTTCCTCGTCCTTCCAGTTTTGGAATATTAGAAACTTCTTTACCGGAGGTATCTATAAAAAATGTATACTTGTCATCTGTAACAGATGCGTAACCATTATTAAAATCACTTAAATCATAGATATTAAAATCAGTAAGTTGTTCGCCTTTTATATTCATAAGAGCAGATGGAATATAAGAAGGTGGCAGATAAGAATCTTCCTGGTTCTGTTTAATTTCAAATATATCGTTTCCAAGGTACCTGACTATTGTTGGATTACTTTTAGGCTCAAGTAATTCTTCGCCCTTATAGTTAATCACACCATAATTCCCAGTATCAGGGTCAGAATAGAGAATATAGCCATCCTGAATATCAATTACATCCTGATATTTGGTATCAACAGGATAGCTTTCTAAAATATTGCCTGTTTTGTCGATTATGCTGCTTTTTCCTGCGGAATATACGAAAGCTTTATTGTCAGAATTGAAATTATCTGCAAATTCATAGAAGTTTCCATTTGCAATTATATTGCCGGCGGTGTCAATATAACCGTATAATAGTTTATCTGTAAATTTATTAATAATAGCAGCGCCATTTTTAAAAGGTTCTATGCTGGAATCGCTTTTATATATTACATTGCCGGTTGTATCAATTACTTTATAGGTGTCCCCAGTATTGACAATGGCGAATCCTTCTGTAAAATTAGTGGCATCATCATAAGCTGGTTGAATTATAAAATCCCCTTTATTATTACTATAGCCGTATTTTCTTTTATTATTTTCTGTTATATATACCGGATAAAGGCTGCCCTTTATAGTATCAGATGTTTTACTGAAAGATGAGCTCTCATCAGTTGTTTCACCATTTGCCGGGGGGATTTCTTCCGACATTGGAGACGGGGTGTTCTTTCCTTGTTCTTTTTCCTGATTTGCATTCCATGCTGTAGGTTGGTCTGCTTTTTTGCCGCATCCGGTTAATGTAAGAATCGACAAGGAAAATAATAGAATTTTTAGTGCTTTTTTCATAGCTACCTCCTGAAGAAAAATTAATATACATAATTCTACTAATATTAACAGCAAATCAGAGGTTTAATCTTATTGGTGTTCTTTATATTTGTATTATTATCATAAAAATTATACCAATATCAAAGGAAATTTACAAATTAAGATTATGTGACAATATTGTTACATTATGGCATACGATTTATGTTGCAGAATTCATACTTTTGGAATATACTATCTCATTGTGATAATTAGGTTAGGGGATTTTATTTATCATTGTAAAGCGGAGGATTCTATGAAAAGTATTATGAGAAAGTGGTATTATCCGGATAGTGTTAGTGATAATACAATAGAAAATAGTCGAAGTTATTTTTTGGACAATCTTAAGTTTATCTTAATAACTCTTGTTGTTGTGGGGCATTTTAGCTTTAAATTGTGTGATATAAAGATAATTGATAAACTGGTTTATTTTATTTATATCTTTCATATGCCTTGTTTTATATTTATCAATGGCTTACTTGCAAAGAATATGAATGCAGGGGGAAGACTTAGGATTGATAAAGTCTTATCCATTTTCTCAATGTATCTGCTTTTTAAGATTGGTAATGCAATGATAAAGTTCATTTTTTCAGGCAATTTTGCATTGGAATTGTTTCATGATTCTTCTGCTCCCTGGTATCTCATATCCCTATGTATCTGGTACCTGTTTGTTCCGGTTATGGAACGTGTAAAACCCAGGTATTTCATACCGGGAACGGTTTTGTTGGGATTAGCTGCAGGGTATTTTAATAGTATAAGATTTGATTTTTCTTTATCCAGAGTATTGGTATTCTTTCCGTTTTTTGCAATAGGGTTTTATTTATCTAAAGAAAAACTGGAAGAATTCTTGAACAAACGTTTCAGACTTTTGGCACTATCTTTCCTTATAGTAGAATTCATTTGTATTGCGGTATTCTGGAAAGAATTAAGTGCGGATTATGGCATCCTATATGGCGGGACACCATATTCGGAAGTGTTGGGCAATTTAGCTCCTTATGGAATACTGTTTAGAGGCATATGGTATGGTGCCGCCATAATAACGTCTGCAGCTGTAATGCTCCTTGTTCCCAGATGTAAACTGTTTTTTTCGGAACTTGGCAGCCGTACCCTTCCAATCTACATGACTCATGTTTGGATTCGAAATATATTAGTTCATGCTGGATTTTTTGTTATGATAAAAGAAGGACCGGCGTATATTGATATTCTTGTAATACTTGGTAGTGTTGGACTTACATTTTTACTTGCAAATAAATGGCTCAAAAAATTGTTTGATATATTGATGATGCCAAAATTGTACAGGAGGATATTTTATGAAAGGAACCAATTGTGAGTATTGTATGAATTTTGTATATGATGATGAATACAATTGTTATGTATGTGATGTTAATTTAGATGAAGATGAAATGGTAAGGTTTTTAAGTAATTCTTATCATAATTGCCCACATTTTCAATTTAATGATGAATATAAAATTGTTAGAAAACAGATGTAAGCTAAACTTTTTATTGACATTTGATTTTTACCATGCTATTATGAATACATATTTTGGAATGAAAGGTTGTGCGTGTTTGTTAATTGCATCAATTTATGGAATTTAAGTAACTGAATGTAGCAAAACAGGTGTCCGCAGATAATTGCTGACAGTTTTATTTTTTACCTTTTAAGTTTAAAACTTAGGGTTTGTTTTTTTTGCCTGTTTTGATTCCGTAATAGATGTAGCACATACACAATTATGATTAGGATAATACCTATAAGACTATGATGCTATGGTCTTATAGGTTTTTTTTGTAAAGGAGTACAAACATGAATCATTCATTTCAAATATTAGAGTTTAATAAGATACTAAATAAATTAGAGGAATATGCTTATACAGAGAATGCAAAAGAAGAGATAAGAAAGTTAGAACCATTTATGGCAGAAAGAGACGTGTTAGCAAAACAAAGAGAAACTACAGAAGCTAGAATTATTCTGGATAAGATGGGAAATCCCCCTCTTGTATCCCTGTCAGGAGTAGGAGAACTTTTGTTAGTTGCAGAGAAAGAGGGCTGCCTTGCTGCGGAGCAATTAGAATATATTGCTATTACTTTAACTGCGGTAAGAAGATTAAAAGATTTCTTATGCCGCTGTAAGGTTCTTGAACTTAGCTTGCCATATTATGAAGTAGAGTTGGATTCTCTAGATGAATTAAGAGAAGAGTTGAATAATAAAATCAGAAACAACAGGGTAGATGATTATGCCAGCAAGTTATTAAAGGATCTCCGCAGTGAGATTGAAAGACTGGATAACAAGATGCGTATGAAGGCAGAGTCTATTCTAAAGTCTAATAAGGATTGTTTATCGGATCAATTTATTACCATCCGCAATGGGCGTATATGCCTGCCGGTAAAGAAAGATTGTAAGTTCAAAATAAATGGAAGTGTGATTGATAAATCTTCTACAGGAGCCACTCTTTTTATAGAACCAACAGCAGTTGCTAGTTTGAATGAAGAACTGCAGGAGTTAAAGATTGAAGAAGACAACGAAGAACGAAGAATTTTATATACACTGACATCTATGGTGGCAGAGCAGATAGAGGTTTTTTTACAAAATACCAAAATCATGGAGAAGCTGGATTATATATTTGCAAAAGGAAAACTTAGTGTAGAACTGGATGGCAAAACCCCTCATATTAATACAGATAGGGTTATAAAAATTGTAAATGGAAAGCATCCTTTAATGGATAAAAATATCTGTATACCATTAAACTTCAATCTTGGGGGCGATACCAATGGAGTTATTATTACCGGACCAAATACAGGCGGAAAAACAGTTGCAATCAAAACAGTGGGATTACATTGCTTGATGGCTCAATGCGGGCTTCACATTCCATGTGATGAAGCGGATATTTGCTTGAATAATCAGGTGCTTTGTGATATTGGTGACGGACAGAATATATCTGAGAACTTATCAACCTTTTCAGCCCATATTACGAATGTGTTAGATATCTTAAAGAAAACCAGCAGAGACAGTCTTGTGATTATGGATGAATTGGGTTCCGGCACGGATCCTACAGAGGGCATGGGAATCGCAATTGCAATATTAGAGGAACTAAGAAAGTCCAATTGTCTTTTCCTAGTTACCACTCATTATCCGGAAGTTAAGAATTATGCTGAAAAAACAGAAAGTATTCTGAATGCACGAATGACCTTTCACCGGGAAACATTAAAACCACTATACCAACTGGAAATTGGAAAAGCCGGGGAAAGTTGTGCCCTTTATATAGCAAAACGTCTTGGCATGCCGGGTGGCATGCTCCGCAATGCGAGTATGGCGGCTTATGGGAAAGTAGAGTTGGAATTCTTGGGCTTAACGAAAGAAGAAGTACGACGGGAATCTGCACCAATTATTTCTAAGATAAGAGAGAAAAAGAATCAGCAGAGTATTACAGAAAAGTTTAACCTGGGTGATAGCGTTATGGTTTTACCAGATAAAAAAATCGGTATTGTTTGTGAGAAAGTTAATGATAAAGGTGTTCTGCGGGTTCAATTACCGGATAAAAAGATATGGATCAACCATAAACGTGTTAAATTACATGTGGCTGCGGAAGAGTTATATCCGGAAGACTATGATTTTTCTATTATTTTTGATACGGTAGAGAATCGTAAGGCAAGACATAGTATGGAAAGAAAATATTGTGGTGATTTGGAAATAAACTATGAAGATAAAATATGAAGATAAAAACATGAAGATTAAATATGAAAGATATGATAGGACCCAAGAAACCAGATACCTTTATTCTTAAAAAATAAAATCAATTCATATCTTTGGAATTTTATGTTGTACTTTTCTATATGAATGTTATATAATTCTAATTATTACGTAAGGAATATTGGAGGATAAAAATGGATTTCATAGAAATTATTAAGGCATTAATATTAGGTATAGTTGAGGGAATTACAGAGTGGCTGCCTATTAGCAGTACAGGACATTTGATATTATTTGAAAACTTATTAACATTAAATGTTTCTGCTGAATTTATGGAAATGATGAGAGTAGTAATTCAGTTAGGTGCTATTATGGCAGTTGTAATACTTTATTTTCACAAACTTAATCCTTTTTCTCCTAAGAAATCTCTTCAGGAAAAGAAAGATACCATGAGTATTTGGTTTAAAGTAATTGTTGGTGTTATTCCAGCAGGTATCTTAGGTGTATTATTTGATGATTGGTTTGATGCACATTTTTATAATGATGTAACAGTAGCGATAACATTAATCCTTTATGGTGTGCTTTTTATTGTTATTGAAAACCGAAACAAAGGAAGAAAGACACAAATCAATAGTTTTAAGGATTTATCCTATAAAACTGCATTATATATTGGGTTATTCCAGGTTTTATCATTAGTTCCCGGTACTTCACGTTCTGGTGCAACGATTCTTGGAGCCATTATACTTGGAACTTCACGTCATATAGCTGCTGAATATTCCTTCTTTTTAGCCATTCCGGTAATGTTTGGCGCAAGTGCTTTAAAATTAATCAAATTTGGTTTTAGCTTTACAGGAGCAGAGCTGGCAATACTGTTAACAGGTATGATTTCGGCTTTTGTTGTCTCAATTATTGCAATTAAGTTTCTTATTAAATACATTAAAAATAACGATTTTAAAGCCTTTGGCTGGTATCGTATTGTACTTGGCGTAATTGTAATCGCATTTTTTATTTTATTTAAATAGTCATTTATAGCCTCTTAATTTGGTAATTATTTATCGAATAGGAGGCTATAATATTATAGGTATATAATGAATAGGGTTATACTAGGAAGCTGATAGGTGCAGTTGCATGAACGTTAAAATAGGAAGGTGATAGGTTGAAACTAAGAGATGCCATTCGAACTATGAAATTTAAAGAAAAGAATAAGTCCCATCATGAGCTATATACAACCTGGGGGGAGCAATTAAATCCGGATCATGTTCTGGAGGAGTATCCAAGACCCCAGCTGAGAAGAGATAATTATACCATATTAAACGGATATTGGGATTATTGTATTACTAAGGATTCTTCTATGCCTGAAGAATACCAAGGCAGAATATTAGTACCATTTTCTCCGGAAAGTATCTTATCCGGAGTGAATAAGCAATTAATGCCAGGAGAATTTCTGTGGTATGAGAGAAGGATTAAGATTGATACCTTACCTTATAATAAAAGGTGCATTCTGCATTTTGGAGCAGTGGATCAATTCTGTGAAGTATATTTCAATAATAAAAAGCTAAAGGAACATTTAGGTGGGTATCTGCCATTCTCTGTGGATCTTACTAACGAAATTATAACAGGTGAGAATATACTTATTCTAAAGGTATCTGATAAAAGTGATACTTCTTATCACAGCAGAGGTAAACAGAAATTGGATCGTGGAGGTATGTTTTATACTGCCCAAAGTGGGATTTGGCAGACGGTCTGGATGGAATGGGTTCCTAATATATATATTGAATCAGTAAAGATTACCCCACTGGTACTGCAAAGTGCAGTAGAAGTAAATATCCTGATTAATAGCAATAGTTCAGATATACATAGGGAAGATAACAATTCTTCAGGGGATACTTATGAAAGTGTGACTTCCGGAAATGTGGAAAACATAGAATTTCAAATTGATGTATATGCGAAAGGAACTTTAATAAAATCTGAAACCAGTGAGTATCCCAATGTTGTTATTCCTATGAGTAACTTTGAATATTGGAGCCCGGAGAATCCTTTCTTATATGATATGGTTATTGAGGTGGGGGACGACCGGGTAGAAACTTATTTTGCAATGAGGGTAGTAGAGATACAAATGGATAGTGATGGCATCCCCAGAATCTATCTCAATCATAAGCACTATTTTCAAAATGGTATATTAGATCAGGGATACTGGCCGGATGGTTTATACACTGCGCCTAGTGATGAAGCACTTATATTTGATATTCAAAAAGCAAAAGAGCTGGGCTTTAACATGATACGTAAACACATTAAAATAGAGCCGCTTCGCTGGTATTATCATTGTGACCGTTTAGGCGTTTTAGTGTGGCAGGACATGGTAAATGGAGGAGAAAAATACAATGAATTAATAGTTGGTTATCTGCCTACTTTATTTCCTAGTTCTGCAAAGATGCTAAAAGACAAACATTACCGACTATTTGGCAGAAAAAATGCAGAGGGACGGAAGGAATGGGCAAAAGAGTGTGAAGAAACTGTAGAGCATCTATATAATTGTCCATCCATTGTGGTTTGGGTTCCGTTTAATGAAGCTTGGGGACAATTTGATGCTAAAAAAATATATGCCAGATTGAAAGAAATGGATAAAACCAGACTCATTGACCATGCAAGCGGCTGGTTTGATCAAAAATGCGGAGATTTTAAAAGCATACACAATTATTTTCATAAGCTAAAGATAAAGTCTGGAAAACGGCCTATTGTATTATCTGAATTCGGTGGTTTTGCCTGTTATATAAAAGAACATTCTTATTCTTGGCAAATTTACGGATATCGAATCTATTTGAATGAGGAAGATTTAGATAAGGATTATCAAAAGATATTTGCAGAAGATATTACAGAACTTAAGAAGAACGGATTATGCGCTGCGGTATATACACAGCTTTCTGATGTGGAGGATGAAGTAAACGGATTATTCACATATGATCGTAAAATATGTAAAGTAAAACCGCTGCCAAACAAGATTCGTTCATAAAGTTGAATGAACTCCGGCTTTTCTTACATTATATACTATATAAATTCATATATTTAATCAAAGACTTTGCCTAGAGGTAATTATGCTGATACATATAGTTCAACCAGGGGAAACAGCTGAATCCATAGCAAATCTATATGGACTTTCTGCAGATAGATTAATTATAGAAAACGGTATAACAAATCCCAGTAATCTTACAGTTGGAGAAACCCTGGTCATATTATATCCTGAGATAACCTATACCGTTCAAGAAGGAGATACCTTAGCAGGTATTGCAAAAGCCAATGATGTAACTGTAATGGAGCTATTAAGAAATAACCCTCATATTTCAGATAGAGAATATTTAATAGTTGGAGAAACCTTAGTTATCAAATACGCGGATACAAAAATTAAGAAAATTGCCGTGAATGGATATACTTATCCTTTTATTGAAAGTTCCACTCTTAGAAAGACCTTACCTTTTCTAACTTATTTAAATATCTATAGTTATTCTACTATGCCAGACGGTAACCTAGTTGATATAAATGATACGGAGATTATTCAGACCGCTAAAGAATACGGAGTTGCCCCTATTATGTTAATTACATTTCCGGAAAGTGATAATAGAGAAAATGATATTACACATAGCATACTTAATAATATGGAGATTCAAAATCGTTATGTTAATGCTATTTTACGTATTTTAAATACAAAAGGGTATTATGGGGTGAATTTCGATATTGTATATATTTTTCCGGAAGACCGTGAATTATATATAAAATTTATGGTGGATTTTGCAAATATTATTAGGGAACAAGGATATGAAGTATTTAATACATATGGTGCTAGTACATTTGAATTATTAACAGGAATTGCATACTCTGAACTTCAATATGCAAATATAAGTGATTATGTAGATTTTACTATTCTTTTACCTTATGAGTTGGGACTTTCTATTGGAATTCCTCCTAGCACAATAGCTTTTCAATCGGCCCAGCAGTTTATTGATATTGCTATTTCACTAATACCACCCGAAAAATTACAGGTGGGAATATCAACCATTGGATATATATGGGAGCTTCCCTATCTGGAATGTGTCACCAGGGGGCATTCAATGTCTAATAGAGCTGCAGTCGATTTAGCCCGGGAACATAATGTACCAATCGAATATGATACGATAACAGAATCCGCTTATTTTATATATATAATAGGTAATAATGAATACTTCGTACAATTTGCAGATGCACGAAGTATAAATGCCTATATCCAATTAGTTGGAGAAACCAGATTGGGTGGTATAGCAGTTTGGAATATTATGAACTTTTTTAATAAATTGTGGCTGATGATTAATTCACAATTTGAAATTGATAAAGTTATAGATGTAATAAGGTAGAAGATATGATTTAATCCATAACGACATAATGCCTTATAATACGCCATAATATAACACAAAACTATAATTGAAACATATAATATTATAGTCTTATTAAGATTATTTATGTTAATTATAGATGGAGGTGTCAATATGGCTAGTTATATAATACGTAGGTCAAAAGCGCCGGAAGAATATGAAGAACTGGGAAAATATGAAGGCCTGGAAGAACATGAAGAAGCAGAAGAAAATAGAGAAATAGAAGAAAATAAAGAAGTAGAAGAGAATAAAGAAGTAGAAGAGAATAAAGAAGTAGAAGAGAATAAAGAAGTAGAAGAAAATAAAGAAGCAGTAGAATATAATAAATCAAAAGAATATGCAAATCAGGGAGATTATGCAGAATCGGGAAGATACGAAAAACCCGAAGTAATTAAAGTGGACCCAACGGATCCCACTACCATACCTAAATTCGTGGATCCAATGCCGATACCAGATGTAGCAGAGCCTGTTAATCAATGTGATTCATCAAAGAAAGAAGAGCTGTTTTATAATATTATAATGCGCCAGGGAAAACATAGATTTCATAAGAATTTTCCTTTAACAAACATTTGGGGTTATAATGGAACCTACCCAGGTCCAACCTTTGAAGTTGAAAAAGATATACCAATTAAAGTGAAATGGGAGAATAAATTACCTACGAAACACATCCTTCCGGTAGATCATACCCTTCATGGAACTATGGATACACCGGATGTAAGAACGGTAGTGCATCTTCATGGCGCTAATGTTGCAGCTGACAGTGATGGTCATCCGGACGCCTGGTTTTCAAGAGATAATGAGTATGTGGGATATAAATATACCCGGGAAGTATACGAATATACCAATCATCAAGCTGGAGGTATCTTGTGGTATCATGATCATGCAGTAGGAATAACCAGATTAAATGTATACGCAGGATTAGCCGGCTTTTATTTTATAAGAGACTTTTTAGAGAGACGATTAAATCTTCCAAAAGGTCCTTTTGAAGTACCAATATTGATACAGGATAAATCTTTTAATAAGGATGGTTCCTTATTCTATCCGGATAATGCAACACCACCTGTTGAGAATCCCATTCCGTCAATACCACCTGTTTTCTTTGGAAATACTGTAGTGGTAAATGGTAAGCTTTGGCCATACTTTGAAGTTGAGCCTCGTAAATACAGATTTCGGATATTAAATGGCTCCAATGCACGAGCTTATGAACTTAAATTAAGTAATGGGGCAAAATTCCATCAGATTGGTACTGAATTAGGATTATTGCATCATCCTGTAGAGATTGATTCTTTTATTATGGAACCGGCTGAAAGAATTGATGTCATTGTTGACTTTTCAGAATATAAAGGACAGGAAATTATCTTAGAAAACATTGCCCAAGGTCCACCAAGTCCTGGCATGGAAAATATAATGAAATTCAAAGTAAGTAAAGAATTGTCTTGTCCGGATACAAGTGTGATTCCTAAAGAACTAATGGCTGCTCACAAAATGGATCCAAAGTTAGCTGCTAAAGAGAGAACAATGCAGTTAGTTGAAACCACAGATCATTATGGAAGAGCACAGCATCTGCTGAACGGTAGAATGTGGGATGCTCCGGTTACTGAAACGCCAAAATTAGATACCATTGAAATATGGCATTTTGTAAACAACTTTGCCTTTCCTCATCCAATGCATGTTCATCTGGTTCATTTCGAGATATTGGGAAGAAAGGTATTTACACCGAGTGATTTTGATGAACATGGAAACTATATATTTGATATAAATAGTTTAACACCTCCCCTTAGTTATGAAACCGGACCGAAAGACGTGGCAAGGGCAGAACCAGGGCAGGTAACATCGGTTATCATGCATTTTAAAGAGCATGTTGGAGATTATGTATGGCATTGCCATATACTAGAACATGAGGATAATGATATGATGAGACCATTGTTAGTAATAAATCAATAAAAGATAGAGATGAAATGATAAAAATAAAATGAAAGAGATGAAATAGTAAAAATATAAAATAGTAAAGATGTAAAACAAGTATGTAAACTAGCGAATAGAAAGCAGCTGTTGAAAAATTGTCATTCTAAGAAAATAATTCAGCAAAGATGAATCAGTACTTAGAAGGACACTTTTTCAACAGTTCTTTTATGTTTTCTCTTACATTTTAGACAGGTTTATGATAGACTAAGAAGTAAGAATCAATATGTTTTAATGGCGTATTAATCCTGTTATGTTTATTATAAATGAATGATAAAACTGTAGAACCAGTATATATTAAGGAGATTATTGATGAAAGTAGTTAACTTTGGAATTATAGGTTGTGGAGCTGTAACTGAGGTGAAAAGCGGTCCCGCTTTTCAAAAGATTGAAGGTGCTAATCTTTTAGCAGTTATGAGACGGGATGAGGAAAAATTAAAAGATTATGCCAAGAGACATAATGTACCTAAATACACAACAAATTATCTAGAATTATTAAAAGACAAAGATATTGATGCGGTTTATATTGCTACTCCTCCTAATATGCATCATTTTTATACTCTGGAAGCTGCTAAATATGGAAAGGCGGTTTATGTTGAAAAGCCAATGGCTATGACAGTGACGGAATGCGAAGAAATGATTCAGGTTTGTAAGGATAATAATGTCCCATTGTTTGTGGCTTATTATAGAAGAGGACAAGATAAATTTAATAAAGTAAAAGAAATGCTGGAATCCAAGGAAATCGGTGAAGTAAGATCCTTTCAGTATTTCTATACCTCCGGTATACCAAAGGGAGATCCTAACCGCCCATGGCTTCTAAGCAAAGAGGTGGCAGGCGGGGGATTATTATATGATATAGGCTCCCATATGATTGATACAATGATTTTTTTGTTTGGGGATGTTAAGCAGGCATCGGGAATATCCTGCAATCAAAGCAAAGCGTTAAATGTAAACGATGTTACTTCCGGTATTCTTCAATTTAAAAACAATATTCAGGGAAGTATACAACTTTCTTTTAACGGAAATGAAAGAAGGGATGAATTAACCATAATTGGAAGTAAAGGCTCAATAAAGTTACCCATTATGTTATATGATAATTTAACTGTAATAAAAGAAGACAAATCATATGAAATAGAATTTCCACAACCGGAGCATGTCCAGCTGCCATTAATAAAAAGAGTGGTGAATACTCTATTGGGGAAGGATAACTATGATACCAGCGGAGTATATGGACTTAGAACTCAGGAAATATTAGAGACATTTGAAAATAGTACAACAATCAAATATGAAATATGATAAATATTAAGAACAAAAAAGTGGCAGGTTAGGGGAAATAGGAATATGATAGGTTGATTTAAAAAAGTATCAATGGTTACAAGACATGATAGAGATTACTAAATATGATGAGAAATAGGGGAAATGGGAACATATGAAGATAGAGAAAATGAGTGATTTTTTCACCGCCCGTGTGAACGGATATGATGACCATATGCTTAATGATGTGGAAGGGTGTAAAGAAGGTTATATCAGGATGGCGGAATTACTGCCTCAAGGTGTTAGTCAATTACTGGATTTAGGCTGTGGCACTGGATTAGAACTGGATGAGATATTTAAAAGATTTCCTTCCATTCATGTGACTGGTGTGGATCTGACAAAGGCAATGCTTGATCAATTAAAACAAAAATATCCGGATAAGAATATGGTATTAATAAATGAAAGTTATTTTGATTATGATTTTGGAGCTTGTAAATACAATGCAGTAGTTTCTTTTCAAACAATGCATCATTTTTCACATGAGGATAAAATTAAATTGTATTCAAAGATTCTGACTGCTTTAAAAGAGGGCGGCCAATACATAGAATGCGATTATATGGTAGAAAAGCAGGAGGAGGAAGACTTTTATTTTAATGAAAATAAGAGACTGCGTAATGAAAACGGTATTAAGGATGGGGAGTTTTATCATTATGATACTCCATGTACGATTTCTAATCAAATTGATCTGTTTTTAAAAGCTGGGTTTCAGAATGTGAAAATGATTTGGCGGGAGGGAAATACTACAATAATAATAGCTCAAAAGTAATATTGTCGAAAATCGAATGGTTCTACCCACTTACTTTGCAATTGTATCAGAGTTGAGTGTAGATGTAACTTTACAGACAACAACGGACAATGGGGTTCATTATAATAGAGAGCAGGGATATTGTTTTTTATAACAATGTCCCTGCTCTGTTACCGTTGCCAGCCTATCATCATCCCTGCTATGGGTACAAAGACTGTAGCCTGTAGAAAGTGTTCCATAATAAAAGAATAAAGTTTCTGTCTGTGAGATTTCGATGACATTTAACTGGTATTCTAAAAAGAAAAAAGGAGTGATTACATGAAATTATTAGTGGTTGAGGATGACCGCCTTTTGAATAACACACTTTGTTATAACCTTACCACCACAGGTTATGTGGTGGATGGGGCCATGACAAAAGCGGCGGCAATGAAATTATGTGAAGCCGGGGATTATGATCTAATCGTTCTGGACATCAATTTACCAGATGGAAGCGGTTTTGACTTCTGCCGTGAAATCAAGGAGCGCCGCCCGGATACCGCAGTAATTTTCCTTACCGCAAACGATATGGAAAGCGATATGCTTCGGGGATTTGAATTGGGTGCAGATGATTATGTGACAAAGCCATTTCCCATTAGTGTATTCCGTAAAAAGGTTTCTGCGCTGCTGGCCCGTATTCAAAAACAAACTGGCGGCGATTGTTACAATGATGGAACCCTGCTTATCAATTTTTCTGAAATGACGGCTACACTTACAGGACAGACGATTTCTTTTACTCCATTGGAGTATCGTCTGTTAAAGGTGCTGACAAAAAACTCACAAATCGTTTTAACCCGCCAAGTGCTTTTGGAGAAACTGTGGGATGCGGAGGGTAATTTTGTGGATGAACACGCCTTAACCGCTGCCATCAGCCGGATTCGCAATAAAATTGAAGAAAATGGATTGCAATACATCAAAACAGTATACGGCATGGGTTATATGTGGATTGGAGGAACAGCAAATGACAGTCGAAAAACTCTCCATCAATAAAGCATGCGCCGTGGCTGGAATTTTTCTTGCAACAGTTTCCCTGTTACTGCTTGGGGTACTGTTCTGTCTGACAGAAAATATGACGGTGATTTTATGCGGTCTGCTGTATATCCTACTTGTAGTTTCCTGCGTGATGGTTTTTGTTGCCCTTATACGCCGGAAGCTCACTGCATTCTCCGATACTATGTGCAAGTTGTTGGATGATATGCTGACAGAAGAAATTGAACCGCCACAGGTTATTGAGGAAGAAAGTCTATTTTACAAAATCAATCATAGGCTGGTGCGTCTATATGAGGTCATGCGGGAAAACCGGCGAAGTATTGCCAAAGAACGTGCTGACCTGCAAGAGCTTATTTCAGATATTTCCCATCAGGTAAAAACCCCGATTGCCAACTTGAAAATGATAGATGCTACCCTGCTAGAGCAGCCCGTTCCTCAGGAAAAGCAGCAGGAATTTTTGTGTGCCATGGGGAACCAGCTTGACAAGCTGGATTTTCTCATGCAGACCATGATTAAAACATCGAGGCTTGAAACAGGAGTTATCTCATTAGAGAAACGACGACAGCCAATTTATGATACCCTCGCAGCAGCATTGGGCGGTATCTTGCTTAATGCGGAAAAGAAACATATTGAAGTCCGCATAGAGTGTTCGGAAAATTTGGAAGTGTCCCATGACCGTAAATGGACGGGTGAAGCCCTGTTTAACATTTTGGACAATGCTGTGAAATATACGCCGAAGAATGGAACTATCCATGTAGCAGCCAAAAATTGGGGAATGTATTTTAGAATCGATATAACCGACAGTGGAAAAGGTATTCCAGAACAGCACCAGGGAGCAATTTTTAAGCGGTTTTATCGTGAAGAAGATGTTCACGATATTGAGGGAATTGGTATCGGTTTATATCTGACCCGCGAGATCATTACCATGCAAGGAGGCTACATCAAAGTATCTTCGGAGGTTGGGCAGGGCGCTACCTTTTCTGTGCTGTTACCCCAGGAATAAGGCTTTTTTGAAATATCACAGGATCGTGACATTTCAGGGGGTATAGGGCGGAACGTTCGTGACATTTCTGTGAGGTTTGCTTTTTACAATGGTGTCACCAATACGAAAGGATGGTGTTTACTATGAGTATTTTACAAACAATTGATCTGAAAAAGTATTACGGTGTCAGACCTAACATTACAAAGGCGCTGGACGGCGTGACGCTTTCTATTGAACAGGGAGAATTTGTTGCCATTGTTGGGACTTCCGGCAGCGGAAAATCCACGTTGCTTAATATGATGGGCGGTCTGGATGTGCCAACTTCCGGAAGCGTTAAAGTAAAAGAGAAAGAGCTTTCCCACATGAAAGACGAACAGCTTACTATTTTCCGCAGGCGCAATATCGGCTTTGTGTTCCAAAACTATAATCTGGTTCCCGTTCTCAATGTGTATGAGAATATCGTCCTGCCGGTAGAGTTGGACGGTGATACTGTGGATAAAGCATTTATGAGTGAAGTGGTGCATATGCTTGCGTTGCAAGATAAGCTTAACAGTATGCCGAACAATCTTTCCGGTGGTCAGCAACAACGTGTGGCGATTGCCCGGGCATTAGTATCAAAACCTGCAATTATCCTGGCCGACGAGCCGACGGGTAATCTGGACAGCCGAACAAGCAGTGATGTTTTAGGGCTGCTTAAAAGGACCAGTCAGAAATTCAATCAAACCATTGTAATGATTACGCACAATAATGAAATTGCCCAGCTTGCCCACCGCATTATCCGAATTGAGGATGGCCGGGTTCGCCCACAAGGGGGTGGGAACCGTGAATGATATTCTGTTTGGAAACAACAACAATGGGGCATTGAACAAGTTAACAAAACGCTCCCTGAAATCTCAAAAAAACTATATCGCAATTATGGCCATCATGCTCTCAACTCTATTGTTTACCAGCCTGTTTACAATTGCTGTCAGTTTACAGACATCCATGCAGGACAGTAACATGCGGACAATTGGTACATCTGCCCATGGGGGTATTAAGCACATTACATTGGATGAATATGAGGCACTGAGTTCAGATAATAGAATCAAAGAAGCAGGACGCTCTGTCATATTTGGATATGCTGTTGGGGATTACTTCAACAAGACACCCACAGAAGTACGATGGGCTGATACAAATTATGCAAAGTGGACATTTAACTATCCTGATGAGGGACGATTACCGAAAGAAGAAAACGAACTTGCTACCAGCAGGATTGTGCTGGCAGCTATGGGTATTCCGGCAGAGGTCGGTACACAGTTTGAATTGACCTATACCACCGATACAGATACTATAACAGACACTTTTACGCTATGTGGCATTTGGGAGGGGGATTCTGTGGCATATCGGCAAACCATCCTGCTTTCTGAACCCTACACCGAAAAAGTGGCTCCTGCTGTTCGCGGTACATCGGATAATACGGTAACAGAATCTACCGGGTATATCGACTGTGTTTTTATGCTTCCTTCCCCATGGAATATTGAAAAACAGGCAGAAAAAATTACAGAACAGAGCGGTTTAAGTGACAGGGTGAACATTAACACAGCATATAGCACTGCGGAAATAAATTTATCAACCATACTCCCGGTACTGGCAGGTGTTTTTGTAATCTTTATAGCTGGCTACCTGTTGATTTATAATGTGTTTTATATCTCCATTGCACAGGACATACGTTTTTATGGTATGCTGAAAACCCTGGGGACAACAGCAAAGCAAATTCGTAAAATTGTATACAAAAAGGCAATACGGCTGTCTTTAATCGGTATTCCCCTCGGTCTGGCTTTGGGCTGGCCTGTGGGCCGGGTATTACTTCCGTCCATTATAGGAATGCTGGGTGAAGATATGCGGGTAGTAACTACCGTAAACCCTCTTATCTTTCTTACAGCGGTTGTATTTGCACTGATAACCGTATTTATAAGCTGCAGAAAGCCTGCAAAAATGGCAGCAAAGGTTTCACCCATTGAAGCCCTGCGCTATGTGGAACAGCCGTCAGGCAAGAAGAAACATAAGCGCAGCAGGCATATCAGCACTACCATGATGGCAAAAGAAAATCTTGGGCGCAATAAGAAAAAAGTTGTAATTGTTACACTTTCCTTTGCATTGAGTATCGTGTTGCTCAACAGCGTATATACCTATATCAATTCTTTTGATTTTGATAAGTTTGTGTCCGATTTCAGTCTCACTGACTTTACGGTTGCTGATGCATCCATTATCAACAGCAATAGTCCGTTTAATACAGCAAATGTAAATAAGGATTTTACCGATCAGGCTGAAAGTCTGGCGGGATTGGAAAACATAGGGAACATTTATTTACAGGCTGCCCCACAGCCTCTTGATGATGTATCACTGGAAAAGTTAAAAGAGCTTTCGGAACAGTCCGAGGCTGTTGAGTACGGTAATTATTTGATACGAAAGGAACATGGTGTAAACCTCTACGGTCTGGATGAATGGCCTGCCGAATATTTGCAAGTGATTGAGGGGAGTTTGGACACCGAACAATGGCAGGCGGGTAAAGGTATCTATGTTACTCCCATGCGGATGGTAGGTGACGGTACGCTGTCACTATACCATCCGGGAGATCAGGTTACAATCATCTGTGGGAATGGGATGAGCAAGACTTATAATGTCCTCGCTGTTGTAACTATACCCAGTGCTTTATCCACTCCTTTGAATCTTGATATGGGTGTGGAATTTGTATTGCCCTCCGGGGAGTTTCTGAAGGATATTGACTCTGCAGACTATCTGCCGATGAAAACTGTTTTTAATGTAGACGATGAACACATCATTCCTACGGAAAACTGGCTGAAAAATTATACTACCAACACGGACAGCAGTCTGGACTACTATTCAAAAGTTACCCTGCGGCAGATATTTCAGACCATGATAGATATGTTCCGTCTTGTAGGTGGTGCACTTTGTGCACTCCTTGCTCTGATTGGCATTTTGAATTTCATAAACTCTATGAAAACCTCGATTCTTTCCCGGCACAAAGAAATTGCCATGTTGCAATCTGTGGGCATGACCGGGGGGCAGGTAAAGGAAATGTTGATTTTTGAGGGGATTGGTTACTCATTGCTGGGGCTATTCTGTTCGCTAGTTCTTTCAATCATTGCCAGCGTGACAGTGGTACGGATGATGGGGGCTGAATTAAGCTATTTTACATGGAATTTTACATTACTCCCTGTTGTCCTTTGCGTAATTCCCCTAATTGTGATTACGGTTCTTATACCTTTGCTGTGCTATAAGAAGATGGCACAGCAAACAGTCGTTGAGCGTTTGAGAATAACGGAATAGCAGCCTGCTATTCAAGGGGCCGTCCTAAAAGGGCGGCCCTTTTGAGGTCACAAGGCTGTGATGCTTAAAAATCATTCTGCAGCTCCTAATGTGAATAATTAGGAATAAGGCTTTATAAGAAAGCTAAAAATATTTTTTTTACAGTATATCTAAGATTTTTTCACTATCGGGATCAATTCGCTTTTGTTACACTAAAATTACAATAACAAAGGGGGATTTAAAATGAAAAAAATTTTAAAAGCAAAAACAAGAATAATTGCTGTCGTTATGACTTGCGCATTGGCCCTGGGTATGGCAGGATGCAAAGGGAAAGACGACAGTAAAAGTGCGGTCAGTGACAAAATCAGCTATACCCTCACAGAAGAAGCAAATCAAGAAATTGAATTACCCAATTCACCCATATCTTCATTCTGGTTTCCGGCGGAACTTTTGACATGGAATTCGGATGAAGATCCTGATTTTGCCTATAATGTAAGCACGGTACCCTTACAGGAACGTGTGGAAAAAGATAAGTTAAGTACAATTAATACCACTCAGAATAAGGACACAAAGGTTATGGCTATTTCTATTATGAACAGCAGTACAAGCGGAAATTCACCTCATGGAAAAAGCAAATTTTCAGCCAATACCTTTTCTTACTGGCAATATGTAGATACGTTGGTTTATTGGGGAGGATCTGCAGGAGAAGGGATTATTGTACCGCCAAGTCCGGATGTAACGGATGCGGCCCATAAAAACGGTGTTCCGGTTCTTGGAACAGTATTTTTTCCAATGCTTGAACATGGTGGAAAAATAGAATGGCTAGATGATTTTCTTAGGAAAGATACCGCCGGTAATTTCCCAATGGCGGATAAACTAATAGAAGTTGCAGATAAATATGGTTTCGATGGATGGTTTATCAACCAGGAAACACAGGATTCCTTAACAAAGAATCATGCAGTACTGATGCAGGAGTTTATAAAACAATGCAAAGAAAAAGCTCCGGAAGGCTTCCATATTGTATGGTATGATTCCATGACAAAAGATGGAGAAATGAACTGGCAGAATGCACTGACACAGGAAAATGATTACTTTATGATCGATTCTGAGAAGAATAAAGTTGCAGACAGCATGTTCCTTAACTTCTGGTGGGGAAGCAGTGAACTTAAAAATTCCAGAGAAAGAGCAGAACAGCTTGGAATTGATCCCTATGAATTATATGCAGGAGTTGATGTTCAGGCAAACGGAGTTATGACACCGATAGAGTGGAAGAATTTTGAGAACAGCTCTACATCTGCCACCTATACATCATTGGGGCTGTATTGTCCAAGCTGGTCTTATTTTGCAGCTGAAACTATAGATGGATATGATAAAAATGAAAGCCGTTTGTGGGTTAATGAGCATGGTAACCCTGCCATTGATACAAAGGTAAGCGGAAGTACATGGAAAGGTATTTCTACATATATAGTTGAACGCAGTGTTGTTAAAAAAGCACCTTTTGTAACTAATTTCAGCATGGGTAATGGATACAGTTTCTTTATCAATGGTGAAAAAGTTTCAAACCGTGACTGGAATAACCGCAGTATGGCGGATGTAATGCCAACCTACCGCTGGATCATGGATTCAGAAGGTAATAATGATTTAAAGGTTTATACAGATTATGCAAATGCATATTATGGCGGAAATTCCTTCCGTTTCTATGGTAATATGGACGCCAATAAGAAAACAGATATAAAATTATTTGCATCGGATTTAGCTATTGAGAAATCCATGACAGTTTCCATGGCATTAAAGGCTTCCCATAAAACAACTGCCAATCTGGTATTAACAATGGAGGATGGTTCAACTAAAGTTGTGAACGGGGATAAAGCAGTATCTACTGACTGGACGGTAGTAGGTTTTGATGTTTCAAAATTAGCAGGAAAAACAGTACGTAACATTTCTGTTTCCATTGCAGCAAAAGAGAAAGCTTCCGGTTATGAATTATTCTTAGGAAATCTGTCAATTTTAAATGGACCTTTGGAAACAACGGATGTAACATCTGCTAAGGTAGACGCAGATGGATGCGTTTTTGATGAAGAAAATATGTATGCCGGTGTTCGCCTATCCTATGAACTACCAGGAACTGAACATGTTAAGAACTATGAAATATACAGAATAAACCAGGATAACAGTAAATCTTTATTAGCAGTTACAACGAACGCCTGCATCTATATTGACCGTCTTGATAGAAGCGGTGAATCCTTAACTACTACATTTGAAGTGGTCGCAGTGAATCAGGAAGGTGTTCGGGGTAAAGGTGCCACAACTTCAATAGAATGGAAAGATAACAGTATACCAAGAGCAGACTTTACAGCATCCACTACATTGATTCCTGAGGGTGGTTCTGTAACTTTTGAAAGTACAAGTACCCAGAATACAGAAGGACTTTTATGGGAATTTGAAGGTGCTGATGTAACAACCAGTGAAGAGGCTTCTCCTACTGTTGTTTATCAGAAAGAAGGTACCTACAAAGTATCATTGACTGCTAAAAATGCCAAAGGTGAAGATAAAAAGGAAATAGAAGGTTTCATAACTGTAAATAACAAGGCGAAAGACGGTCTTGTGAATCTGGCATTAAATCAGAACACAGAAGCCTCCGCTTATGTAAATGAAAATGAAGCGCCTCAATTTGCTGTTGACGGAGATTACTCTAAAAAATGGTGTGCTACCGGAAATCCTCCTCATACACTTACTATTGATCTGGGCGAAGTAAAAACTATCAGCCAGGTAGCAATCGCTCATGCTGAAAAAGGAAATGAAAGCCCGGATATGAATACACAGAAATATAAATTTGAAGTAAGTACTGATGGCAATGAATTTACTGAGATTGTAAATATAACAAAGAATAAAGCAGGCATGACAATGGATACATTTAAAGCTGTTGATGCCAGATATGTACGCCTGGTTATAGTAAAACCTACACAGGGCGGCGATACAGCAGCAAGAATATATGAAGTAGAAGTATATGGAATTAATAAGTAATAAGTAAGGAGTAAAAGGTATTTATGAAGCAGCGGGTAGAAGAATCCCTGGAATCACTTATCCGGGAGGTGAAAGAGAAGTTAAGCAGTCACCGGGAAATAGCAGAAGTATTTGATACATGTTATCGCAATACCATACAAAAAACGGTGGAAAGGCTGGAAGATGGAACAACATATGTAATAACCGGAGATATACCGGCAATGTGGCTTAGGGATTCAACTGCCCAGATGCGTCCATACCTTATTCTGGCAGCAGGTAATGAGGAAATGGCGGACATAATAGAGGGATTGATAAAAAGACAGGTAGCCTGTATCCATATTGACCCTTATGCAAATGCATTTAACAAGGAAGCCAATGGTGCCTGCTGGGAACAGGATGAAACCTTAAGAAATGACTGGGTATGGGAACGTAAATATGAAATAGATTCTTTATGTTATCCGGTTCAATTGATGTATTTTTTCTGGAAGGTAACAAAACGGACGGAGTTTTTTGATTATTCACTGAAACAGGCACTTGAAAAAATTATACAAGTATTTCGTATAGAACAAAATCATGAGGAAAACTCAGAATATCATTTTGTACGGAAGAATACATACTTTACAGATACTCTTTCAAGAGATGGAAAAGGGGCATTGGTTAAACCGGATATTGGTTTAACTTGGTCCGGATTCCGGCCAAGTGACGATGCCTGCACATATGGCTATCTAATTCCCTCTAATATGTTTGCAGTAGTTATTCTTGGATATATAGAAGAAATTGCAGAAGTGATTTATAAGGATACTGCATTAATGCAAGAGGCGAAAGAATTAAAAAGAGAAATCAAGGCTGGTATTGAAACATTTGGAATTACAACAAAAGAAGGTTATGGAGATGTATATGCATATGAAGCAGACGGTTTTGGCCAATTTAATCTAATGGACGATGCCAATGTTCCAAGTCTGCTGTCTATGGAGTATTTGGGATATAAACCGGAAAGAAAAGAAGTTGCAGATAATACCAGAAGACTCATCTTAAGTGGAGCAAATCCCTATTATTATGTGGGAAGTAAAGCAGCAGGAATTGGAAGCAATCATACACCTGTGGGTTACATATGGCATATTTCACTTGCAATGGAGGGACTTACAACAAAGGATAAAAACAAAAAGTTAAGTATTCTTAAAAAAATGGTGGAGACGGATGGAGATACCGGATTTATGCACGAGAGTTTTCATCCGGATAATCCAAAGGAATATACAAGAGAATGGTTTTCATGGGCCAATGCATTATTTTGCGAGCTTGCTCTGGAGTACTGCGGATACACCATATGTAATACGAATCTCTCATTGAAACCTTACTAAAAAACCTTGCAAAAGTTCATCCGTCAAAGGTTATTCCAAGGCTTTTTTAGAGGTTTTATAATCGATATAAGTATAAAAAAGGAGATATAAGATATGTTTTTGACAGAAAGAAAATTAGAAAGCCGTATTCAGGAACTGGCTGAGTATAGATATCGTGAGGTACAACCTCTAAAAGAGTTTCTGGTAAAAGAAGATACCCAAGGTGCAGTTAATCCGAAAGTACCTGATAATTTTGATAATTGGGATAGGATATGTGTGGGTGATAAATGGACCGGAAGAGATTTGTATCTATGGATGCACAAGGATGTTATAATACCAGAAGAGTGGAAAAATAAACGGGTTGTAGGTGTATTTGATTATGGTAATACGGGAGCCGGGAATAATTCGGGATTTGAGTCAATGTGTTACATAAATGGTATGCCATATCAGGGTGTTGACGTTAACCATAAGGAAGTATTTATAAAACCAGAACTTGCAGGTACCGGTGTCAGTCTGACTTTTCGCCTATGGTCCGGTCTGGAAGGCGGCGGAGTGCCTAAACCCCAGGAACATTGCATAAATCGTGCAGATTTAGCCTGGCTTGACGAAGCAGTGGATAATTTCTACTATATGGGAATTATGATTGTGGATACATTAAAAAACCTGGAGGATGGTAATCCGGTTAAGTATGACTTAAGGAATGCATTGGATGCTGCCTGCTGGTGCATTGATTGGTCATATCCGGGAAGTGAGGAATTCTATAATTCCGTGCATCAGGCTAATGAAGTTTTAAATAATAAAGTGGAGGCTATGGAGAAACATTCGGAAGTTAATATAAAGTGTGTTGGTCATACACATATTGATGTTGCCTGGTTATGGAGACTAAAGCATACCAGAGAAAAAGCATCCCGCTCTTTTTCAACGGTTTTAAGGCTTATGGAACTGTATCCGGAATATATATTCTTACAGACACAGCCCCAGCTTTATGAGTATATCAAAGAAGATTTCCCGGAGATTTATAGTGAGATAAAGAAAAAGATAGACGAAGGCAGATGGGAATGCGATGGGGGTATGTGGGTAGAAGCAGATTGCAATTTAACCAGCGGAGAATCCCTTACCAGACAGATATTAATTGGAAGTAAATTCATTAAAGATGAATTTGGTAAAGATGTAGAATATTTATGGCTTCCGGATGTATTTGGATATTCCTGGGCATTGCCACAGATTCTTAAAAAATCCGGCATTGATACCTTTATGACAACGAAGATTAGCTGGAATCAATATAACCGTATGCCTCATGATACCTTTAAGTGGAAAGGAATTGATGGCAGTGAAGTCATAACTCATTTTATTACCACACCGGATCCATGGAGTGAACCGGGATCCTGGTTCTATACCTATAACGGAAAACTAACCCCTAAGACAGTAAAAGGTACCTGGGAAGCCTACAGTGAAAAGGAAATGAATAAAGAACTTCTCATATCTTATGGATTTGGTGATGGAGGCGGCGGTGTTAACAGGGATAACCTGGAGCAAAGAAGATGCATTGACAAAATTCCGGGGCTGCCTAATCTGAAAACTGCTACAGCAAAAGAGTACTTTAGAAATCTGAAAGAAACAGTTGGAAATTCAGAACAGTTTGTGAATACCTGGGATGGAGAACTTTATCTGGAATATCATAGAGGTACTTATACCAGTCATGGACACAATAAGCGGATGAATCGAAAGATGGAGCTTCTTTACCGAAGAGCAGAGTGGATGGCTGTAATGAAGGGAATACTTACCGGCTCTTTGCAAAATGCAAGACAGGAAGATCTGACAAAAGGCTGGAAACACATTCTTACCAATCAGTTCCATGATATTATTCCGGGTTCTTCTATTCATGAGGTATACGAAGATTCCAAAAAAGATTATGAGTATATCGAAAAGATTGGAATAGAAGTAGAGAAGGATTTCCTGGATTATGCGGCTGTGAACGAAGATAACAAATATAGTGTATTAAACAGTTCAGCATGGACCATGAGCGGTATAGTCAAAATCCCCAATACAGAGGCAGGAATCTATAAAAATGAACAGGGTGATATCCTTGAAACACAACAGGAAAAGGATGGCTCTTATGTGTTTTTGAACAATGTACCCTCCATGGGTGGGGTAACCATTGAATTTGAACCAGGAAAAGTGAATGAAACAAATTCATGCTTCAGAATAGAGGAAAGAAATATTGAGACACCATTTTATAATATTTCTTTAAATGAATTTGGACAGATTGAAGGTTTATATGATAAGATTTTTGAACGTGAAGTACTTCCTGTAGGAGAAAGAGCAAATGTCTTACAGATGTTTGAAGATAAACCTTTAGGAAATGATGCATGGGATATTGATATCTTCTATCAGCAGAAGATGCGTGAGGTAACGGAACTTGTTGAATTTAAAGTTACGGAACAGGGCAATCTGCGTATGGTAGTGCATATGGAATGGAAATATATGAACTCATGTATTGCGCAGGATATGATTCTTTATTCCAGAAGCAGGCGCATTGATTTTGAAACAAAAGTAGATTATCATGAAACTCACCAGCTGCTTAAAGCTGCATTCCCGGTGGATGTACGTTCAACCTATGCTACCTATGATATTCAGTATGGCAATGTAAGACGGCCAAATCATTGGAATACCAGCTGGGATCAGGCAAGATTTGAAACAGTGGCACATCGCTTTGCAGATTTGTCAGAGAGAAATTATGGAGTAAGTTTATTAAATGATTGCAAATATGGTCATGACATTAAAGATAATATTATGAGGATCAGCCTTATTAAAGCTGCGACTCATCCGGATCATTTACAGGATCAGGGCGAACACATCTTTACGTATGCACTTTTGCCCCATGGTGGTGATTTTATTGAAGGAAAAACAGTACAGGAAGCCTTTCTTTTAAATGAGCCTATGAAGGTGGTTAAGGGACAGCTTAAACTGGAAACTGAAAGCTTCTTAAGTTTAGATAATGATCAGATTGAAGTGGATGCAGTTAAAAAGTCAGAAGACGGCAAGTATATTGTGATTCGTTTCCATGAATTTGCAGGATCAAGACAGACTGTTAATATGAAGTTGGGATTCCGATTTAAATCCTTTGTAGAAGCAGATTTAAGAGAGCGCCCGATTGGAGAAAAGAAGGGGGCCGAAGACTTAACATTTGAAGTAAGGCCTTATGAGATTAAAACCATTCTGATAGAATTGTAATACAACTTTCTCATTAAAACTTTCCAAAAGATCAGTGCAATAATCCATATATTCAGGGATATTGCCTGATTTTTGGAGATTTTATTATTGGGATTAGTAGAAGAAAAAGAGGTGAATAAAATTGCTGAATGAACTATTTAGTGTAGAGAGAATTTATGGGTTTTGCGAAAAGGTATGCTACTTTCTTATAGTAAATGCTTTATTCTGGCTATCTAATATACCATTAATCTGTTTCTTGGTTTTTGTTGGTATAAAGCAGATTCCCACCTATCTTCCTTTATTCATGATAACCCTGCTGCCAGTGCCGCCAGCATTTTCAGCAGTACTGTATTGTATGGGAAGGCAGTTAAGAGGAACGGAAGTCGGTGCTTTTAGGGATTATAGAAAGGGATACCGAAATGATATTCTTTTAAAACTAAAACTGGGTACCGTTCAGCTATTTGCCTTATTTGTTCTCTGGACTAATACAAAGTATTTGTCGGAATATGGATTGAGCCTTATATCCATGCTGTTCTTTGTAGGTTTTATTTTTACAATTATATTGACACCTAATTTGTATTTACTTGCATCCAGGTATGAAATGAAGTTTTTAGATATAGTCAGGGTTGCAGTTATCATAACAATAACCCATCCTGTCTGTACACTTGGTTATATAGCCGCATTTGGATTTATGCTGATGCTATTTGAGCTTAGTGCGGGAACGACAGTTTTATTTATGATAAGCGGTTATGGCTTTCTGGTAGCCTTTATGAGCCGGTCTATGTTAAAATTTTTAGAAAAGAGTCAGTGACACTGGCTCTTTCTGTGTTATAATTTGTTAGGAAATATTAAAATTATTGGGGGAAATTTTATGCATAAGAAGAACTATAAACAATTGTATTACAAATTCTTTTTTATTTATACCGCCATTTTGGTTTTTACAGTGGGGGTACTTATGGTTTATTTTATTTCCTCCAACAGAGCTAGAATATTTGATACAAACCTTGATTATATGAAGATGCTCAGTGAAGAAGCCGTATCTTATATGGAGGAATGTTCAAACGACGTAGGATATATAAAAGGAGATCTTTATCAGTCGCCTGTTATTTCCGAGGATCTATTGAATTACCTTAGGTATGATGAAGAAAATTATCAGGTTAAGCGTCTTGAGAAATATATTGCTTCCCCTACTCTAAAATACAATGGATTTGAAAGTTTTATTATTAAAAACATGGAGACTTATTCTAGTATCTTACAAATTGATCTTATTTCCTATCCAAGACTTGAAAGTACATCCTGTTACAAAGAAGGAATTAAAAACAGGACAACAATTCCAAAGGATAAAATAGACCAGATTAGAGATGGAGATCTGGCAGGCAGAGGAAGATTTTCATTTCTAAAAGAATTAAGAGATCCGGATACCATGGAAAGTGTGGGCTGCATGATTGTAATCTTTAAGGCAGATGTTTTTGATAAAATGCAGAACTATTACTCCAAAGCAGAGCTGGCAGTGTACAATATGGAGGGAACCGCTGTATTTAATTCCTTAGATGATTACACTACAAAAGATTTAATCAATCTTGAGAATGAAAATGAATATTCCATCAAAAAGACGGTAAGAGATTATGTAATTTATACCTTTATTGATAAAAATCAGGCAAGACAGCTGCCAATGTCATTACTCCTTACTATCTTTGGTATAGGGGCAACTATGATTATTCTGGGAGAGATGTGTATTAATATATATCTGCAGAAATTAACAGGTCGGTTGAATTATATCTTGGATGGAATGAATAAAATTACAACCGGAGATTTAACGGTACGCTTAAAGGTTGATAATAACGGAGATGAGCTGGACTTAATCTCAAAGAATTTCAATGATATGTGTGTCAAGCTTGACCGGTACATACAAAGAAGTTATCTTGCTGAAATTGAACAAAAAAATGCAGAACTTGAAGCATTACAAGATCAAATTAATCCGCATTTTTTGTACAACACACTGGAATCCATTCGTATGAAGGCTATCTGTAATGGTGATAAAGACGTTGCAAAAATGCTTTATAGTATGGCGGTGATTTTTAGGAGCCAGTTAAAGGAATCGGATGTTATTACAGTAATTCAGGAAATTCATTATTGTAAAAAGTATCTGGAATTGTTTGAATTCCGCTATCAGGGAAAGTTTACTTCCACGGTTATATGTCCCGAAGAATATATGAATTATCCCATAATCAAATTCATATTGCAGCCGGTGATTGAAAATTACTTTGTACACGGAATTCGCGGAGAAAGCGAAGGAAATGAAATATGTATTCTTGTAGAGAGTGATAACGATGCATTAATTATTAATGTAATAGATAACGGCAGAGGAATGAGCGATGAGGAAATACAGGTAAAGAATAAGGAGTTAATGGAGAATAAAAGAGACACTAAAAAGAGCATTGGCTTGATAAATGTAAACGGAAGGATTAAAGCAGTTTATGGAGAGGAGTATGGAGTACAGCTAAAGCGTAGTGACAGCGGTGGTATGCATATTATTTTAAGAGTTGGAATGGGTGAGGAAAATGGGAATGAAAAAAGTCATGTTAATTGAGGATGAAGAACTGATATTAGAGGGACTTACTAATATTTTAGATTGGCAGGACCTGAATATGGAAGTGGTTCACAAAGCACATAATGGGGAGGAGGCTCTAAGATGCTGGAAATCACAGCCGGTTGATATTGTGGTAACGGATATAGAGATGCCTGTTATGGGTGGGCTTGATTTATTACATGAAATCAGGAACATGGATAAACGGGTACGTTTTATTATCTTAACGGGGTATGATGAGTTTGAATATGCACGAAAAGCTATTCATCTGGACGTAGAAGACTATATTCTAAAACCTATTGATGAAGAAAAATTAGAATTAACCTTAAGAAGTGCCTACGAAAAGCTGGATGAAATGGACCGGAAAGTTAATATTGATGATGAGGCAGGATGGCTTTGTTTCTTTCGAGGTTCCCTGGAAAAAGAAGAAGAAGGGAAATACCTTGAAATACTTCCCAAGATAAGTGCCGGACAGTTTGTATATAGTGCGGTTATGAAAATTGAAATAGAAAGTCTCCAAACAGTAAAGATATCGGATTTATTAGTTGAACTTCAAAAAGCGGAAAAGAATCTGCGCATTATTTATCTGTCTTCCGACAGCTTGTTTATGCTCCTGTATACGGATCGTGATGAGACGGAAGTATATAAATTCTTCCTATCCTTACAGAATAAGATTGAAAGTACATACGACGTATTCACATTCATAAGTCTGGCAAGTCCCTTTACGGACTACCAGTCCTTACCGGCATGCTACCGTGAGATAATGAAATTACAGAAATATCAGATTATTGAAGGTTACGGAAGCTGCGTAACTCCAGGAACAATTAAAAATCGCAAATCGAAAGATATATCAATTGATGACGGTACTTTAAGAAAAATGATTTTTAAAAAAGACAAAGAAGCAGCTTTAAGTTATATTGAAGATTTATTTATTAACAATGTTAAGAAGAATGCAGCCGTTGAGGATATCTTTCAGATGGCTTTACAAATAGCAATGATTTTACAGAATATAAAGTCTGAATATAACTTAAATGATCGTAAGAACATGCAGAATCTAATAGAAATCATTGAAAGAATTTATCATGCGGAGGATTTGTTCGCTATAAAGACCATTTTTATTAGTGAAATTATACAAATCATTGATTATCTTCATGAAGATGATTCACAGTATACACCGGTTGTAAAACAGATTATGGCGGAGGTGGAGAAGAAATATAAAGAGGACATGAATCTTAAAATGTTGTCCTATAAATATAATATGAATGCCTCCTACCTTGGACAGATATTTCAAAAGGAAGTGGGCTGCTCTTTTGCACAGTATCTAAGCAATAAAAAGAATGGAGCAGCAAAAGATTTGATCTTAAATACGAATATGAAGATTAATGATATTGCAAAGGAAGTGGGATATCAGGACACCAGTTATTTTTATAGAAAGTTTAAAAAATGCTATGGGGTGTCCCCAGCATCCCTGCGGGAAATGAAAAAATACTAAATTTTTAACTCCCTAGAATATGTACAGGAAAACTAAAAGTTTTCAACTATCCATGTTTATGGCTTTTTTATATAATATATCTATAAGGTCAATTAACTAGCTAGCAGTTATTGATTTTAGGAAAGGGAGGTTGGAAATTGAGTTCACGAAATACAAATGTACAGAAAGGAAAATTTCTAAATCGACTGAAAGCAAATAAAGAGTTGTTGATTTTAAGCATACCGGGAGGTATATGGTTTCTTCTGTTTGCTTATTTACCTTTATTTGGTGTAGTCATTGCATTTAAGAAGTTTCGCTTTTCTGGTAGTTTTTTGACTAGTCTGATAAAAAGTGAATTTGTTGGATTTGATAATTTTAAATTTTTGTTTAGCAGCGGAGATGCATGGATTATTGTGAGAAACACAGTATTATATAATGCCGCATTTATCATTTTAGGTATTGTGCTTCCCGTCATAGTTGCGCTGATGTTAAACGAGATTCATAACAAGGGAATGGCTAAGATTTATCAAAGTTCATTGTTTCTACCTTATTTCCTTTCTTGGGTAGTTGTAAGTTACTGCTTATTTGCTTTTTTAAATCCGGAAAAAGGCTATTTTAATACAGTTTTGCAGCATTTTGGATCTGATCCGGTTTCCTGGTATAGTGAGAAGAAGTATTGGCCCTTTATTATTATATTTATGAGCCAGTGGAAGGGAATCGGATATAATACAGTTGTATATCTGGCTTCCATATGTGGAATTGACAGGACTTATTATGAAGCTGCGGTACTTGATGGTGCTTCCAAATGGCAGCAGATAAAATACATAACTATGCCGATGTTAAAACCGGTTATTACAATTTTACTGATTATGTCAGTTGGCGGAATTTTTAGAGCGGATTTTGGACTGTTTTATCATCTTCCAAAAGACAGCGGACCATTATATCCGATGACAAATGTATTGGATACCTATATTTATAGAGCACTAAAGACCAATGGTGAAATCGGAATGAGTTCGGCAGCGGCATTGTTTCAGTCTACGGTAGGATTTGTCATGATTATGATTGCCAATAAAATAGTTTCAAAGGTTGACAGCGACAATGCATTGTTCTAGGAAGGAGATAAGGAAATGCACAAAAAAGGAAAGACGGTTGTTTCTGAAAAAGAAATAGCAAAACGTGAAAAAAAACAATCGAAGTTCAATAAAATTAAGAAGCCTACCAATTTCTTGTTTAATGTGATTTTAGGAATCTTATCTCTGCTCAGTATTATTCCATTCTTATTTGTTGTTATTATTTCATTTACAGATGAAAATGTATTGGTCAGGAATGGCTATCGTTTTATCCCTGAGAAGGTCAGTTTATATGCTTATGAGTACATAGTAAAAGCAGGGGAGAATATTTTACGAAGCTATGGTGTTACTATATTAGTTACAGTAGTAGGTACCTTACTTGGATTATTTCTCATTGGTACTTACGCTTATGCATTATCAAGAAAGACTTATGCATATAGGAAGTTTTTCACTAAGGTAATAACGATTCCAATGTTGTTTAGTGGTGGTATGATCGCTAATTATTTAATTATGACAAAAGTTCTTATGCTAAAGGAAAGCGTTTGGGCTTTAATACTTCCTCTTGCTATGAACTCTTTTAATGTTATTGTTCTGCGTACCTTTTTTAAAACAAGTATACCGGACGCAGTAGTTGAATCGGCTAAAATAGATGGTGCATCTGAGTGGCGTTTGTTTTTTCAAATTGTGGTACCCATGGCTTTGCCGGGACTTGCTACAATCGGTTTGTTTTTGACATTAGGGTACTGGAATGACTGGTTTAATGCAATGATGTACATGGATAGTAAAAAGTGGGTACCGTTGCAATATTTGCTTATTCAGATTGAGAGTTCTATTGACTGGCTGGCAAGCAATAAGTCGATGATGGGAGTGGATGGTGTTATAATTGCACTTAATTTACCAAAAGAAACAATAAAAATGGCAATTGTCACTATATCTACATTACCGATTATTTTTGCTTACCCATTTTTCCAAAGATATTTTGTAAATGGTCTGACAGTGGGAGCGGTTAAGGAGTAAGTAGTAACAGTATCATTATATTATTTACATATGCATGGAGGAGAAGGTTGAAAGAAAATAAAATAAAGAAAGGATGCCACAAACCATTCTTTCAACTTGATTTTTGTGGCAATATCACATTTGTAAATGCGAACATATTGTAAACAAATGTGATATGCAATGGGTGGAAAAATGAAACTTAAGAAGTTGGTTATGTTAGGATTGGTTGCTGCAATGACAGTGGGCAGTTTGTCCGCTTGTAAAGCTAAGGAAACAGCAACAAGTAAGAATGATAATGAAGTTGTTGAACTGACCTGGTATCAGATTGGGGATGCACAAAAAGATGCAGGGACGGTAATTGATGAAGTAAATAAATATACTGCTGAAAAAATCGGTGTTAAACTTAATGTAATTAACGTTGGCTGGGGAGATTATAATCAGAAGATGCAGGTTGTAATCAATACAGGAGATAAATGGGATTTATGCTTTACCTGTTCTTGGGCAAATGATTATCTTCAGAATTCGCAAAAAGGTGCTTTCCTTGAATTAGATGATATGCTGAAAAAAGAAGGCAAAGAAATGTATGAGAAAATTGACCAGCGTTTCTGGAATGCAGCAAAAGTTGGTGGAGTGACCTATGCAGTTCCAAGTGAAAAAGAAATCGGAAGCTGTCCGATGTGGGTATTTACAAAAGAGTATGTTGATAAGTATAATATTCCTTATGAGGATATTCATAGCCTTGAAGATTTAGAGCCATGGCTTAAGTTAATTAAGGAAAAAGAACCTGATGTTGTACCTTTTTATTTGACAAAGGATTATTCTGCACCTACTTATATGGATAAGATTCAGGATCCTGTTGGTATCGAATATGAAGATGATACTTTAACTGTAAAGAATGTTTTTGAGACAGATAAGATGAAGTCTACTTTAAAAACAATGAGAAAATATTATTTAGAAGGCTATATTAATAAAGATGCAGCAACTGCATCCGATGATAAGTCCGTTAAGAGATTTGTAACAAAAGGCGATGGACAGCCATATGCAGAACTTATCTGGGGAAAAGATTTAGGATATGAAGTTGTAACATCAGCAATTATGGATACACAGGTTACAAACGTATCTGCACGTGGAGCAATGACCGCTATTAATAAGAATTCCGATCATCCGGAAAAAGCAATGGAACTATTAAACTTAATCAACACCGATGAATACTTAAGAAACTTATTAAATTATGGTATTGAAGGTGTTCATTATGAAAAAGAGAAAGCTACTGAGGAAGAAATTAAGGCTTGTGAAGGCAAAGATTATATTTATGATGTAAAACTTAAATATAATGAAGAAAAGAGAAAAGATTATTCTGTTCCTTACTGGGTACAGGGTGGTTTATTTAACACCTATGTAATGGTAAATGAACCTTTAGATAAATGGGCTGTTTTTAAAGAGTTTAATGATGCTTCCAAAGAAGCACCTTCCTTTGGATTTGACTTCAATTTAGATCCTGTAAGTACGCAAGTGGCAGGCTTTAGAAATGTATTGGACGAATTTGGAAAATCCTTATATACAGGAAGTGTTGATCCTGATGAATATCTGCCACAGTTGAATAAGAAATTAGAAGCAACAGGTATTCAGGATGTTATTGATGAAATGCAAAGACAGATTGATGAGTGGAAGGCAACCAAATAATAGCTTAATAAATAGCTTGAAAGGGGCTGTTGCAATGCAATTGCAACGCCCCTTTTTGAAACTAAGGACTACTAATAATAGGAGGGATGATTTATGTTACATCAAAGCTTAAACTCGAACTGGAACATGAGAAAAGCAGGAGAGTCCCAGTGGAATCCTGCCATAGTTCCCGGCAGCGTGTATACAGATTTATTAAGAAATGGCAGTATGGATGATCCGTTTTGGAAAGACAATGAAAATACTGCACTGGAATTAATGGATTACGATTATGAATATGAAAGCTATTTTGATGTTGGAAATGATTTTTTTAAGGTGGATAAAGTATGGCTTTACTTTGAAGGGTTAGACACTATAGCCGATGTATATCTAAATGGAGAGAACTTAGGAAATACCTATAATATGCACCGTACATGGAGATTTGATGTAACCGGTAAATTACAGGAAACAGAAAATACACTAAGGGTAATTTTACACTCACCAACCCAATATATAGGGGAAGCCTTCAAAAAATGCAGGACACTTGGTTCGGAAGATGCAATGGACGGCTTTGTACATATTAGAAAGGCTCACTGTATGTTTGGATGGGACTGGGGGGCACATCTTCCGGATGCGGGTATTTTCAGAGCGGTTTCTCTGGTGGGAATTGAGAAAGCAAGGATTGAAAGTGTGTATATTAAGCAGGAGCACAAAGAAGATGCAGTTTCACTTTACTTTGAACCGGAGATTGAATACTGTGAGAATATTGAACACTGTGGGAATGTAGAACACTGTGAGAATATTGAACGCTGTGGAAATGTAGAACACTGTGAGAATATAGAATATTGCGAGAATATTGAACACTGTGAGGATATAGAACATCGTGAGAATATAGAACATTGTAAGAATATTGAACGCTATGAAGATTTTGAATGCCATAAAGGACATGAAAAAGCTTATTATGAATACAAAGTAGAAGTTGAAAATCCCTTAGGTGTAACTGCTGTTTATGATGGTTCCCCGGATAAAATCACTATTTTAAATCCAATGCTCTGGTGGCCCAATGGATATGGTGAACAACATCTTTATAACATTAAATTCACTTTATATGCAGAAGGAAAAGAAATAAGTACCTGGGAAAGACGCATTGGACTGCGTACAATGACTATGAGAATAGAAAAGGACCAATGGGGAGAAAGCTTTGCCCATCAGGTAAATGGAATTACCGTCTTTGCAATGGGTGCGGATTATATTCCAGAAGACCATTTAATCGGGCGTACAACGAAAGAACGTACCAGGCGCCTTCTTGAAGACGCAAAACTTGCGAACTTTAATGCGGTCCGTGTATGGGGTGGAGGATATTATCCCGAAGATTGGTTTTTCGATTTGTGTGACGAGTTAGGACTAATTGTATGGCAGGATTTTATGTTTGCCTGTGCAGTATATGAGTTAACAAAAGAATTTAAAGCCAATATTAGACAGGAGTTTATTGATAATATTAAAAGAATACGCCATCATGCCTCCCTTGGATTATGGTGCGGAAATAATGAAATGGAGCAGTTTGTGGGTGAAAATCATCACTGGGTAACAAAACACTCGGAAGTACGTGATTATTTAATCATGTATGAGGAACTAATACCTGATATTTTAAGTGAGTACGATCCCCAGACCTTTTATTGGCCTGCAAGTCCTTCTTCCGGTGGTTCCTTCGATAAGCCAAATGATCCTGACAGAGGAGATGTACATTATTGGGAAGTATGGCATGGAAATAAGCCTTTTTCTGAATACCGGCAATATTTTTTCAGATATGCATCTGAATTCGGATTTCAGTCTTTCCCTTTTAAAAAGACCATTGAGACATTTACTGACGACCCGGCTGATTATAACATATTCTCTTATATTATGGAAAAACACCAGAGAAATTACGGAGCAAACGGAAAGATTATGAATTATCTTCAGCAGACCTATCTTTATCCTACTAGCTTTGATATATTCCTATATGCTTCACAGTTGCTGCAAGCTGAGGCAATCCGTTATGGAGTGGAGCATTTTAGGAGAAACCGGGGCCGCTGTATGGGGGCTATTTATTGGCAGTTAAATGACTGCTGGCCGGTTATTTCTTGGTCCTCCATTGACTATACGGGAAGATGGAAAGCTTTGCATTATTATGCAAAACGCTTCTTTGCACCTCTAATGCTCAGCTGCCAGGAGGAAGGAATGATGTCACAGAAGGCAGATATGAATCGGGAACATTTTGAATTTGAAAAATCCATCCGGCTAAGTGTGGCAAATGAAAGCCGAAAGGATGAAAATTCGACGGTTCATTGGGCAGTGAGAAATGCCGATGCAGAAGTAATCCATGAGGAAACCATGGAAATATTTGTGCCGGCGTTATCCAGCGTATGGTTAGATAAGAAACTACTGCCAGATATTGATATCTTTACTGAATATGTTAGTTATTCCCTTTATTCAGAGGGGAATATGGTTTCTGACGGTACCGTTATTTTTTCATATCCAAAATATTTTAAATATAAGGATCCAAAGTTAAGCTATTCTGTATCAGGCAATGAAATTATAATAAAAGCCCAGGCTTACGCAAAGAGCGTGGAGATTCAAAATGATAGTGAAGATTTGATTTTATCTGATAATTACTTTGATATGAATGGAGGAGAGAAGCGTGTAACGGTTATACGGGGGAATACAACCAACCTCCGGTTACGCAGTGTTTTTGATATCAGATAATGAAAAGTAAGAGAGATAGCTGAAAATTTAATATTTTCAGCTATTTTCTGCCCTAAATTCTCTTGAATAAATTATGAGTGAAAATTATATACCCCTAAACATCCTGAATAAAATTATGAATGCAAAATATATGTCCCTAAACATCCTGAGAAAAAGATGGGTGCAAAATATATGCCCCTAAACAACCTGAATAAAATTATGAATGCAAAATATATGTCCCTAAACATCCTGAAAAAAAGATGGGTGCAAATTATATATGCCTCTAAACGTTCTGAATAAAATTATGAGTGCAAATTATATGCCCCCAAACGTCCTGAAAAAATAATTAATGCAAAATATATGTTCCTAAACGTCCTGAATAAAATTATGAATGCAAAATATATGCCCCTAAACATCCTGAATAAAATGATAAGTGCAAAATATATGACTATATATTATAATAATTAGTGATATTATATCCAGCGTTCATGGTATAGGCATAGAACGGACAAACTATTCCAGGGTAACGAGATAATCTGCATATAAGATTCGCCTTACTGATATTAAAAACAGTAAGGCGTATTTTTTATGTGCAAATTCATTTATAAATCATCTGTACATGTGCCTGTGTCAGTTGGACGTTTTTAAAGGAATAATTATTACATATTAACAAAAACTATCATAAGATTGCTGATTTTCAGTGTAAATTAGTCATAATATGAAACATAGTTTCATAATGGTATATAAAAATTGACTATAAAATTTCAGGATAGTATACTCAAATTAGAAATGGAGTAGAACAATGAAAAGTGTACTAGTACGTTTACAGGAATATTCAGGTCACGCTAGTGGAGCTGAAAAAGGTGTGGTTCATTTTCTATTAAAGAATCCGGAAAAAGGTGTAAATTATAATATACACCAGCTTGCGGAAAAAACTTATACATCATCTTCTACAATCATAAGGTTGTGTCGTAAGTTAGGTTTTCAGGGGTATAAGGATTTTCATAAATCTCTTATTTACGAAATGGCTTTACGAAAATCCACAAGTCGTGAAAAAGGAAAAGAAATCAGTCGTGAAGATTCTCTTGAAACCATTGTGGACAAAGTAACTTATAAAAATATTGCCTCTCTGGAGAACACCAGAAAATTAATAGATACTAATATATTACAGGATTGTGTTGACTTAATATACAGTGCTAACACAATATGTCTATTTGGAATGGGGTCATCCCTCTTAGTTGCAAAAGATGCCTATCTAAAGTTCCTAAGAATGAACAAGCCTTGCTTGATCAACGAAGACTGGCATGCCCAATTGCTTCAGGCAAGGAACATTAAGAAAGAGGATTTAGCAATTGTAATCAGCTATTCTGGTTTAACGGAAGAAGTACTTAAATGCACCTCTACTGTAAAACAGAAAGGAACACCTATTATTGCTATTACCCGTTTTGAAGATTCACCTTTATCCAGAATGGCAGACTATAACTTAAGTGTTGCTGCTACTGAATTCATATTCCGAAGCGGAGCAATGTCTTCAAGGATAGCACAACTGAATATCATTGATATTCTTTATACGGGATTTTTAAATAAACAGTTTGAATCAAGTCTCGCACAATTTCAGAATACACACATTGATAAGCCTAATAAAAGTACGACTCAAGATGAACATAATAAAAATTAGACTAAATTAGAATTGAGGAGGAATTGCAGTTGCTAGATTTAACAAAACTGACAACAGAAACACGAAATGAAAAAACAATGAGTCTGGATAGTATGACCCCATTAAATATTGCAACTATTATGAATGAAGAAGATAATAAGGTAGTTGCCGCAGTCCACGAGGTATTACCTCAAGTGGCCACTGTGATTGAATGGTGTACCGATTCTTTAAGAAAAGGCGGCAGAATAATCTATATGGGTGCAGGAACAAGCGGAAGGTTAGGATTATTAGATGCCGTGGAATGTCCCCCAACCTTTGGTACCTCACCGGATACTGTAGTGGGATTGATAGCAGGGGGTAATGAAGCATTTATCAAAGCGGTGGAAGGTGCGGAAGATAGCATCACTCTTGGAAAAGAAGATCTGGTTAATTTAAATCTCAGTAAGAATGATATTATAATAGGAATAGCAGCCAGCGGCCGTACGCCTTATGTAATATCAGGATTAAAGTATGCAAGGGAAATTGGATGTAAGACTGCAGTTTTAGTATGTAATAAGAACTCCGAGATGTCAAAATATTCGGATATTGCAATTGAACCAATTCCCGGACCAGAAGTATTAACAGGATCTACCCGTTTGAAATCAGGAACCGCACAAAAGATGATACTTAATATGATATCCACCGGAAGTATGGTTGGAATAGGAAAAGTCTATCAAAACTTAATGGTGGACGTAATGCAGACAAATGAGAAGTTAAACATTCGTGCTGTAAATATTATTATTGCAGCAACAGGATGCAATCATGAACTGGCGAAAAATATGTTAGAACTGGCAGATGGAAGTGTTAAGGCAGCAATCACTATGATTTTGTTACAGTGTACAAAAGACCAAGCGATTGAAAGATTAGATCACTCTAATGGACATATTCGGCACGCTATAAAAGAAAGTAAATAAATTATAGTTCATGATAATCTATTATTTAAGATGTCGCAAAGCTATATTAAGTTTGGAAGTGAGATAATATTCACATAAAACATATTAGGAGGAGGAAATATATATGTCAAATTTAGAATTAGCAAAGAAACTTGTTGAATTAGTTGGTGGAAAAGATAACGTTGACAAGGCCACAAACTGTATGACAAGACTGCGTTTAACGGTTAAAAATGCTGATCTTGTTAAAGCAGAGGAAATCAAGAACACAGAAGGGGTTATGGGCTATATTGTGGACGGTAATTCTCTTCAGATTGTATTAGGACCTGGTAAAGCTAAAAAAGTTGCTGACATTTGTACAGATGAGTTGGGACTTCCAAAAGTAAAAGCAATAACAGAAGATTGGAAAGAAAATAAAGCTGCAATGAAGACTGCACAAAAACAAAGTCCATTTAAGAAGGCAATCAGGACAATTGCAGATATATTCATCCCATTAATCCCTGCAATTATTGCAGCAGGTTTGTTCAATGGTCTTGCTAGTTTAATCACCACTCTGCAAGGTCAGGGAGTACTAAGTACAGAAGGTTTCTGGCAGGTAGTACAACTATTATTTGCGCTGATTGGCGGCGGATTCTTAGGATACTTTGCAATTTATACCGGTATTAATTCTGCGAAACAATTTGGAGCAACAGAAGCACTAGGCGGCATGATTGGTGCAATTTCTATCGGAAGTAATATTGTTGCATTGTCCACAATATTTGGTTTGTACAACGAAGAAGTTCCATTAAGCTCTATTCTTACTACAGGTAAAGGCGGTATCATAGGCGTTATTGTTGGAGTATGGATTCTATCAAAAGTAGAGAAATTTGTTAGAAAGCATGTTCCGGATGTATTAGACTTAATTGTTACACCTTTTGTATCATTACTAATTACTGCAATTGTATTTATATTTATTATTATGCCGTTAGCAGGTTTTGCATCGGATGGATTAGTAGCAGCACTTAGTGTAATTATTAATTCTTCTAATCCTGTTGTTAGTGTAATCAGTGGTTATATACTATCAGCAGTATTTCTTCCAATGGTTTTACTTGGATTACATCATGGATTAATACCAATCTATGCAATTCAATTAGAAACCTTAGGCGGCGTTACATTATTCCCAGTTTTAGCAATGGCTGGAGCGGGTCAGGTTGGAGCATCCTTAGCAATCTATCTAAAAGCAAAACGTATCGGAAATAAACGTATACAAAAAGTAATTGCAGGTGCTCTTCCAGCAGGTTTCCTTGGAGTAGGAGAACCATTAATCTACGGTGTAACTCTACCGATGTTTAAACCATTTATTACTGCCGGTTTAGGCGCCGGATTTGGTGGAGCATTTGTAATGTTAACACATGTTATGGCAAGTTCCTGGGGGCCATCCGGTTTAGTAGCCATTCCAATTATGAAACCGGAAAGTATGTTTAATTTCTTCTTAGGCTTACTCATATCCTATATAGCAGGCTTTATCATTACTTACCTTGTTATTAAAGATAAGGATGTAGAAAATGTTTAATAAAATTGGATACTCCGTATATTTATCTACTTTTGAAGAACAAAAATCAAAACTAGAGTCCATATATAAGAAAGGCAATTATATCTTTACTTCATTGCATGTGAGTGAAGAATATGATACTACCTACATTCAAAGAGTCAAAGAAATGTGTACTTTTTTAACCACATGTGGATATAAGATAATTGCAGATGTCTCAAGAAATACTTTAAAAGTGTTTGAAACAGATTCCCTTATAGATTTGGCAAAGCTGTTAGGTATATCTATACTAAGAATTGATTATGGATTCTCAGAGGATGAAATATTTGAGTTGGCGAAAGAATTTCCTATATGTGTAAATGCTTCAACAGTTGAAGCCGATTTTATAGATAAATTGGCCTCGCATTCCTTTGATGTATATGCAATGCACAATTTTTATCCAAGACCGGAAACCGGATTGGATATAGAACAATTTCAACTTCGAAATGATACATTGAAGAGTAAGGGCTTTAAAATTCTTGCATTCATTCCCGGAGATGAAGTTAAAAGAGGCCCAATACACGAAGGATTACCTACATTAGAGTCACATAGAAATGCATCTTCCTATGCAGCATTTATTGATATCATATCCTATGGTGTTGATGGTATTTTTATTGGTGATGGATTAATCAGTCAGTTTCAGGCGGATATGATATCACAGTATCTGGAATCGGGTATTTATGCTATACCGGTGATGTTTGAGAAAGATTATGAATATCTGTATAATCAGGTATATACCATAAGGGCAGACTCTCCACGCTGGCTGAAACGTTTACAAGAATCCAGAGAATATGCCTGCAAAGGAGCAGAGATTTTACCAGAACATTGCAAGGAAAGAATACCTGGTTCCATAACCATTGACAATTATCGCTACCAAAGATATTCCGGTGAGATTCAAATTATTGTAGAATCACTTCCGGCAGATGAGAGAGTAAACGTTATTGCACAGGTGACAACAGAATATCATCTTTTATTAAATCATATTGTAAATGTATCTAAGATACGATTTGTGAAACTTTAGAATCTATATCATATTAGTAGAACTATAATTTAAATAAAAATTTGGGTTATTAACGAAAGTACGCTTTGCCTAATATAGGTTAACTAG
>NZ_DAMAUC010000001.1:330638-416619 GCF_032079385.1 Anaerocolumna sp. | reverse complement strand
AAGGCACAAATTGCTACTATTATCAAAAGGTGCTAAAGCACCAGAAGCGAGGTTAGTCGAAAATAAACTTTCGACCGGCAATTTGCGCAAAGGCACAAATTGCTACTATTATCAAAAGGTGCTAAAGCACCAGAAGCGAGGTTAGTCGAAAATAAACTTTCGACCGGCAATTTGCGCAAAGGCACAAATTGCTACTATTATCAAAAGGTGCTAAAGCACCAGAAGCGAGGTTAGTCGAAAATAAACTTTCGACCGGCAATTTGCGCAAAGGCACAAATTGCTACTATTATCAAAAGGTGCTAAAGCACCAGAAGCGAGGTTAATATGAACAATATTCCAAAAACTATGAAGGCATTAGTAGCTTATTCAAAAGATGATTATCGCCTGGAACCGACTTATCCGACTCCGGAATGCGGACCTGACGATATCATTATTAAGACCGAAGCCTGTGGTATCTGTGCCGGTGATGTAAAATGTAAGCATGGCGCCGCAATGTTTTGGGGTGATGAAACTCAACCATCCTGGGTAAAACCCCCATTTATACCGGGACATGAGTTTTTCGGCCGTATTGTGCAGATGGGTGAGAATGTAAGAAATTATAAAATTGGTGAGCGTATTATAGCCGATCAAATTGTTCCCTGTGGAGAATGTCGTTTCTGCAAAGACGGACATTATTGGATGTGTCAGCCTCATAACATCTTTGGTTTTCAAAATACCAATAATGGAGGTATGGCAGAATACGTAAGATTTCCTAAGAACGCCGTTATCAGCCGTGTGCCGGATTCCATGGCAATAGAGCAGGCACTTCTTATAGAACCATATGGCTGTTCCAAACATGCCGTTGATCGGGCTCAAATCACTAATGAAGATGTTGTAGTTATATCTGGTGCCGGCACATTAGGTCTTGGAATGATTACTTATGCAAGGATGAAAAATCCTAAGGCATTAATCGTTCTGGACATGATTGACTCCCGTCTGGAAAAAGCACGTGAATTCGGTGCTGATTATGTGTGGAATCCTTCTAAGATGGACGTACTCTCAGAAATTAATAAAATGACGGATAATTATGGCTGTGATATATATATTGAAGCGACAGGCCATCCCTCCAGTGTTACTCAAGGCTTATCCATGATTCGTAAACTAGGACGTTTTGTAGAATTCAGTGTATTTGGTGCACCTACAACGGTTGATTGGTCAATCATAGGTGACCGTAAAGAACTTGATGTACTTGGTTCACACTTAAGCCCTTATGCTTATCCATTTGTTATTGAAAATATGGCTAACGGTAAATTAAAAACAAATGGTGTTATTACCAGAATGATGCCAATTGAACAATGGGAAAAAGCTTTTGAATACTCCGACGGTAAGGAAGGAGATTTAAAGGTAGCACTTACATTCTAATCTATGAGAACATAAATCAGGTTGAGGGTATTCTGCTGTTAAAAGCCACAGAACACCCTCAACGGTTATAGAATCGAGGTTAGGTCGAAAACAAAGTTTTCGACCGGCAATTTGTGCAGAGGCACAAATCGCATCGTTATTAAATGGCGCTAAGGCGCCAAAATCGAGGTTAGGTCGAAAACAAGTTTTCGACCGGCAATTTGCGCAGAAACACAAATCGCATTGTTATTAAATGGCGCTAAGGCGCCGGAATTGAGGTTAATATGAATTATTTAATCGGAACGGATATTGGTACTTCAGGGACAAAATCCATTGTTATGAGCACAGAAGGCAAATTGATTTCTCAGGATTTACAGGAATATGATTTAATCACTCCAAGACCATTATGGGCAGAACAATGGCCGGATGTATGGGTAGATGCAGCTTTCCGGTCCATTCATAATGCAATGAAAAAAGCGGATATAGATCCGTCAGATGTAAAAGGTATCTGTGTAAGTTCTTTATATGGCGGCTCCGGTATTCCGGTGGATGCGGAAATAAAACCTCTCAGGCCTTGTTTGATCTGGATGGACAGACGTGCGCAAAGCCAGGAGGAATGGGTGAAAAATAATATTGATGCAGAACGTTTATATACAATTACCCATAATGGTACAGATCCATATTACGGCTACCTGAAGATTCTCTGGATAAAAGATAATGAACCGGAAATCTGGAAAAAAACAAAACTATTCCTGACCCCCAACTCCTATTGCATTTATAAAATGACCGGTGAAATTGCAATTGATTATACTTCCGCAGGAAATATCGGTGGAATCTTTGACATAGAAAAACGTTGCTGGTCTGATGAGATGCTAAATGCAATGAATATACCAAAATCCATGATGCCGAACCGCCTGGTGGAATCCAGTGATATTGTCGGCAACCTTACTGAAAAAGCCGCTAAAGAACTAGGCCTTACAGCCGGAACTCCGGTATGCGCCGGTGGTATCGACTGTGTGGTTGCCACATTAGGCCTGGGTGTATTTGAGCCTGGTTCCTACGCTGCAGCCATTGGAACTTCTATGTGCGCTGCTCTAGTACACGACAAACCAATAGCCAGTAAAGGTCTGATCGAAATGCCCTACGTAAAGGATGCCCGCAAGCTTTCCTATTCTTTTGGAGGCGGGGCTACTGCAGGAGCACTTATTAAATGGTTTCGGAATAATTTTGCGGAATTGGAGATGCAGGAAGAAAAACAAAATGGCAAAAATGCCTATGATCTTCTTAATGACGAAGCGGAAAAACTTTCTCCCGGCAGCGATGGTATTGTTATACTTCCATATTTTATGGGCGAAAGAAGTCCAATCTGGGATACCAATGCAAAAGGCGTTGTATTCGGCCTGTCACTTACTCATTCAAAAGCCCATGTATATCGTGCCTTTTTAGAAGCCGTTGCATACAATCTGCGCCAGACTATGGAATCTACAGGAACTAATTTAGGTAATTCCATTCTATTGGCAGGCGGTGTGACAAAATCAAAATTGTGGAAACAAATATTTGCTGATGTTACAGGGTATTCTGTTATTTGTCCAAAAGAAGATGTCGAGGCTAACTTGGGAGATGTTATTTTAGCCGGAGTCGGTACCGGCCAATTCACTTACAAGGATATTAGAAATTGGCAGGTATTAGATGATAAAATTAGTCCTAATCCAGAAAATCATGAACTCTATAACCGCTACTATGCCATATATCAATCTTTATATAAAAATTTAAAATCGGATATGGCGGCTCTTACTAATATTAATCAAATGACTGTTAAATAGCAGTAAGAGCAGGATGTCTAACATCACTATTAAAATCCTGCTCTTCTGCCTTTGCTAGTTTATAGAAGGAGTTTCCTTATGGATATTAGAAATTTATTGAATGTTAACAGGAATTGTAACTGTGGAAAATTACATAGCTGTGACATTAAAGATGTAATAGTTGAAAAAGGAGCGCTTAACCAGCTTACAAACCTTACCCAAATGTATCATAACATTTTACTGGTTGCGGACCAGAATACTTATGATATTTGTGGTAAGGAAAGTCAAATGCTGCTCCGGAATAAAGTCGTGGATGTACTGGTTTATGAAGGATATGACATATTAGTCCCAAATGAAGAAGCTATCCAGAAATTATCTGATAACGTTACTGATAAAACCGATTTAATAATTGGTATCGGGTCGGGAGTATTAAATGACTTATGTAAATACGTAAGTTTCATAAAGAAATTGCCCTATTTTATTATTGCAACCGCCCCTTCTATGGACGGATATGCCTCCAATGCTGCAGCCATGATTATAGAAAATATGAAAATAACCTATGAGGCACATGTCCCTTCCGTAATTATAGCAGATGTAGACATACTTAAAAATGCACCCATAGAACTAATAAAATCCGGTTACGGAGATATTATAGGAAAATATTCCTCACTTAATGACTGGAAATTAAGCCGTATTGTGAAAAATGAATACTTTTGTGAGTATGTTTATGATTTGACTTACCAAATGGTGAAATCCACAGAAGAACTTGGCAGCCGTTTATTAGAGAGAGATGAATACAGTATTAAAACTCTGATGGAAGCATTAATTATTGTAGGTATTGCTATGAGTTTTATTGGAAATTCACGTCCTGCCTCCGGAAGTGAACATCATTTATCACATTATTTTGAAGTGGTTGGCTTATTAAATCATGAACCATACTTTTTACACGGAATTGATGTTGCATATTCAACGATTATTACTGCAAAACTTAGAAAAGAATTATTAGAAATTGATATTCCTAAGCAAATAGCTGAATTTAGTAAAAATAAATGGGAAAAAGAAATCCATACTATTTATTCGGAAGCAGGTCCCGGTATTATCAATTTCCAAAATAGCTTAGGTTGGTACGAAGACCGTAATAAGCTGAAAATCTATATGGACCACTGGAAGGAAATCAGCCAAGTCTTATCAGAAACTCCTGACTCTGAATATATTATTAAAATCCTGAAGCAGGTGAAGCTATCCTATGATGACTTCAAATCTTTATATGGCGAAGAAAAAATTAAGGATGGTATTTGGTATGCAAAAGATCTTAAGAATAGATATACTGTTTTATGGATGTATTATGATTTATTCTATGGCAGCAAATCATTATCTTTATAAATAACTGCAACAAGTAGTACATAATTTAAATCTATTTATAAATTTCTCTAAAAACCTATATAGAGTAAATGGAAAAGATAGAAAGGCAATAATGATGTGGGAACAATCAGAAAATAATATCTTAGTAGTTGGGCATAGGGGTGCAAAAGCATTCTATCCCGAAAATACAATATTATCTTTTCAAAAAGCCATTGAACTTGGTGTTGATGGAATAGAAATGGATATTAATATGACAAAAGACGGACATCTTGTTGTGATTCATGACAATACCGTGGATAGAACAACTAACGGAACCGGTAAAGTTGCAGACTTCAATATGAGTGAGATAAAAGTACTTGATGCCGGAGGTTATTTTTCTCCAGACTATACAGGAGAAAGAATACCGGCCTTTGAGGAATTTTTAGAATTGGTGAAGAATAAAAAACTTTTACTAAATGTAGAAATTAAGGACTATAGAACATGTGTCATAGATAAAACCATAAAAATGCTTGAGGAATACAAACTAACCGACACTTACGTCATTACTTGTTTTGACGCGAATGTAACTACATACGCTCATAAAAAATACGGTGTTAAAACTCAGGGTTTTCCCCAATGGCTTGTAATAAACTATAATGAAGAATCCAATTCCCATTACTATAGCGTAGGGATTGGAATGAAAGATTTAACCAGGGAATTGTGTGATAAATATAAAGAATTGAATATAGATCCCTGGTGCTGGTGTCCTGATGACGAAGAAAATGTTTTAAGAGCCATTGAATGTGGCTCTACTCTTGTAACCGTTAATAACCCAATACCTGCTTTGAATATATTGAAAGCAAAAAATTTACATCAGTAATACCAATCCCAATATTGTTTAAATTTATATATCATATGAACGCAATTTTGCTGACTGCAAAGTTGCGGTTCATATGTTTTACAAAAAATTATTATTTTACCAAATGTCCCTGCCAATTATATCAATACGTCTACTTAGTCTCGTTATCAGATACCTCAATGGCATCGGTTTTGTAAATAAATCTTACACTGCCATTCATATCTTTACTGATACCTGCAAATGACTTGTAATCTTTGGATACTTCCGAAGTAGCACGTAACCTGTCTATCAGACCGTTCAAATCTCCATCAACAGCATCTATCAGTTTCTGTACTCCTTGATCATTAAATTCCTTAAGTCCGTCGGAAAGCCGCTTAGCACCATCCTTTAGCTGTGATACCCCATCTACCAGTGCACTGCTGCCTTCTTTTAATGTGTTAAGACCGGCATATAGTTCACCTGCTCCGTTCTTAAGTCCGTCTGTTCCTTTTTTAAGTGTTTCTGTTCCGTTTTTTAGTTCTTTCGCACCGGAACTAGCTTCTGCGACACCGTCTGTATAAGTTAACAGACCTTGATAGAACTGATTGTAGCTGTCTAGCTGTGTTTTAAGGGCGGCAATACCGGATGCTCCTGACTTGGCACTATCTACCGCCTTATTAATCTGTGATTTTACTTCATCAGATTTCATTTTTTCATCTGTTAAATTCTTAATCTGTAATTTTGTATTTTTAGCGATCTCTTCCTTAATTTCTGAGGAGGACATTTGCTTTTCCACTGCTCCTGTGATTTTTGCCTGTGTCTCACCAGAAAGCTTTCCACCTTTGACTGCTGCTTCATATTCCTTTGCAGTCATTGGCTGACCTACAGCTTTAAGTACACCTTCTAAAACTTTCTCACGAACAGCTGCCTCAACTTTAGAACTTATGGCAGCTTCCTGTGCACGTACAGCTGACTCTACCTGACTGTATGCCTTATTGTATGCCATATTATAGACAGTTTTTCCGTCCAATGAAGACATAACACCATTCAAAACAGTACTGTAGTTATCTATAGTAAGTTTTTTTACAGTAAGTCCTGCATCAGCCAACTGTGAATCTGCCATGGAAAGTAAAGATTCAAATACCTGCTTTGCTCCGGCATTCAGAGTGGTGTTATTGGAAGACAAAGTGTCGAGTCCAGTGGCCAGTTTTGCGGCACCATCCTGTAATTTTGCGGCACCATCCCCAAGCTCTCCGGTTCCTTCAGACAGCTGCTTTGCTCCTGTAGTAAGCTGGTTGATTCCATCAACCATTTCACCGGATTTATCAAGCAAAGTAGACAAGCCATCATAAAGTTCAAAAGCTCCATCTATAAGCTGATTCATGGCATCCGTTAATTCATCCAAAGAACCGGATAAGTCATCCAGGCTGTCTACATTATCCAAATCTACATTATGGAACAGTTCATTTGTAGCAATGCTTATGGTTGCAGCCAATTCAAAGTCAGTAACATCCGCAGTAATTTCCACATAATCAGGAATTTCAAAAGTATCCTTTTTCAAATTCAGGTTATCAGAAAGACCAGGAAAAGCAATTCCAGCAATGACGGTACGGTCACCATCATTCATCAATCTTCCGTTAGTAACCTCAATATTTCTGAAATTATCATTGTTAAGTACCATACCGGTAAGTACGGAAAAAGGTACATACATCTTTTCCTGTTTACCATCTATATTCACCATTTCATATTGATTATTCGTATAATCAAAACGAATTGTTACTTTACCTCTTTTTCCTTCCAGTTCCTCAGCTGAGATAGCACTGCCATCTAACTTATAACTGATATCAATATTTACAGGCAATTCTTTTTTAATATTACCCTGGTAATAGATATCATTACCCTGGGCATCCCAGACATTCATGTTATCTCCATCTGTAGTATAACTTTCATCGCCCTTCATATTAATGATATTTTCCAGATCCGTTCTATCCTGAATCTTATCACCTGCAATGGCATTTTTAATCCAATCGCTGACAATAATCTTTTTTGCGGTACCATTAGAACCGGAAATGACATAAACAGTTTCATCTTTACTTATTTCAGCATCTTCATCAATAACCGTTTCTTCTTTATTTATATTTAACGTTTCATTTACTTTTGTATTATTTGAACCGGTGGCATATACTGCAAAACTTATACCGCCGCACAAAACGAAAAATCCTGATAATAGTGAAAGAGTTTTCACTAAACGCTTCTTTTCCTTTTTCATGTTTTAGCCTCCAAATCTGTTTTTAAGTATTATAATTAGACTCTTATGAATCTTTAGTTACATCACTCAACCTTAATCTATATGATTATATACCTTCTTATCTGTTTGGTTTAAAACCCAAACTTGTGGCACAGATAAATCGATCCAGCAGCATAAAAGCAGCCGGCAATATAAAGATTACACAAAGCATACTAATAATAGCACCCCTTGCCATCAACATACACATAGAACTTATGATGTCAATATCTGAATATATTGCAACACCAAAGGTAGCTGCAAATAGCCCCATTGCACTGACAACAATAGATGGAATTGAGGCAGAAAGAGCAGTTGTTATAGCATCATGCTTATCAGAGCCGTTTTGACGTTCTGCTTTATATCTTGTAGTCATAAGGATTGCATAATCCACTGTTGCTCCAAGTTGAATGGTACTGATACATATAGGTGCTATGAACGGCAGGGACTGGTTTAAATAATAGGGTAGACCAAGATTTATAAATATAGCCAGTTCTATAACAGCAACCAGAACAAAGGGCAGTGAAAAACTTTTTTCCACTAATGCAATAATAATAAATATTGCAACGATAGAAACAGCATTTACTACTTTGAAGTCTCTGTCGGTGGTTTCAATCATGTCCTTCATACAAGGAGCTTCACCAATTAACATGCCTTTTTTGTCATATTCTTTCAGTATCTTGTTCATCTGATCTATCTGTTCATTTACCTCATCACTGGACACTTTGTATTCTGAGTTGACAAGGTACAGTTCCCATTTGTCACTTTTTAAAACATTTGTTAAGGATTGCGGCAAAATCTCCTCGGGAACCCGTGAACCTAGTACCGATTCCAAACCAAGTACATATTTTACGCCATCCACACTTTCCATATTCTTTATCATAGCCTTGATAGATTTATCTGGCAGATTGGCATCTACGAGAATCATATGGGTAGATGCAATATCAAAATCCTCACTGAGTTTGGAATTGGCTATGACATATTTCATATCTTCTGGAAGGCTCTCACCCATATCATAGTAAACTTCTTTGTTGGTTTTGCTGTATCCATAATAAGCAGGTACAATAAGAATTGCAAAGATTGCAAGAAATATTGGAAATACCTTGGTTATCTTGCGGGCCAGTTTATCCATATTGGGAATCAGGGCTTTATGTTTTGTTTTCTGTAAAGGTCCATCCATCAATATAATAATTGCAGGAAGGGTCGTAACGCAGCCTAACACGCCTAAAATTACGCCTTTAGCCATAACAATACCAAGATCCCGTCCGAGGGTAAAAGTCATGAAACAAAGTGCAATGAATCCTGCTACGGTAGTCAATGAGCTGCCAATTACAGCAACAAGGGTTTCATTTATGGCTATTGCCATAGCTTCCTTATGGTCTGAATAGCGGCTTCTTTGCTCATTATAACTATGCCATAAGAAGATAGAATAATCCATTGTAACCGCAAGCTGTAAAACAGCGGAAAGAGCTTTCGTTATATAGGAAATCTCTCCAAGGAAATAGTTGGTACCCATATTCAGCAATATAGACATACCAATGCTTGCCAGGAATATAAATGGTATCAGCCAGCTGTCCATAAATACTATCATGGCTATACAGGCAAGAATAACAGCAATAGCTACATAAATTGGTTCTTCTTTCTCACACAAATCTTTCAGATCTGTTACCAAAGCGGACATACCGGACAGAAAACACTGTTCTCCTGAAATAGAGCGAATTTCCCGAATAGCATCCATGGTATCATCCGATGAAGTGGATGTATTAAAGAAAATAGCCATCATAGTAGCATTCTCTGAATTGAAGGCATTGTAGACCTTCTCCGGCAGTAGTTCCATAGGAATCGAAATATCCAGCATACTGTCATACCACAGTACTGTTTCCACATGTTCCACTTTTTCTATTTTTGATTTTAAAGCAGATACATCCTTATTAGACATTCCCTCCAATATTACAAATGAAAACGCCCCTTTTCCGAAGTCGTCCAGAAGCTCATTCTGACCGATGACTGTATCCATGTCCTCCGGTAAATAATTAAGCATATCATAATTAATTCTGGTAGATGCCATACCGAAGATAGAGGGAATCATCAGAATGGCAGCAATAATCAGAATCGGTATGCGGTGTTTTACAACCACTTTCCCAAATTTCATAATCTATTTTTCCTCCTTCATTTCCTATTCTTTATTATTGGCTTCCGGGTATTGGTTTTTAATAATTTTGACTGTAAATAACATGACACAGAAATTAAGAAATCCTTCAGCCAGCAATGCACTTCCAAGCATAATCATAAGAAGATTTGTACTGGTGAATGAATCAATCATTAAAAGAATGCCGAAAGTAATAGCAATAACCGCTAGAATTGTAATCAGCCACCATTTACGGATGCCAAACTTTTTGGAATCTATCGCAATCTGCACTTTAAAAAGCCCATCTGACAGAATGATGATACCAAGAACAAAGTTAACCAGTGTAAGCATGTGAGTGGGGCGCAGAATCATAATAATTCCTACGGTTACAACCAGCAGACCAAAAGCCAAGTCAAATTGAAATGCAAGACGGAATAAATCTTTTGACAGATATCCAATCACTTTGAATATTCCATAACAAATAAGCAGCACACCAATCATAATACAGAGTGTGTTGGCAGAAACCTCAGGGTGTATAATGATGACTATCCCGAGAATGCAAAGCAGCAAAGACATAACAATATATCCGGTTTTTGCAGTCTGGATTGGCTTTGTTGAATGCATCAGGTTCACTTCCTTTCTTTACTGTAATTTATTAGTGTTCAAACAAACTAGCTGTTTTTCAAACTGTAGTCTATTTTAATGGAGTTATTGGCAGAATAAAATAGACAAGAAAAGCCCCGTGCCCTAAAACTAGGCACGAGGCAAAGAATGACCAAAATATAGACATTTACCAGATAATGCTGAAAAAGCAGACAAAATACTTTATTTGTCTAGTGTTTTCCAGCACTTCTTTCAAAAGCAATTCTTGTTGTATCTTCAAAAAGTTCGCATATACGCCCAACTTGATTTCTTATGTCATACCGCATACCATCAGACATCCAGTCCAAAATATATCCGGTTAGTTCACATTTAAAAAACTTGATGATTATTTGTTTATCTTCCTCTTGGGCCGGAATATCCACAAATGTGTCTATATATTTTGTTACAACATATTCCGATACTCTGTTTAGATATCTTTCATATGCTTCTCGGCTGGCAGAACTATAGATATGCATAACTGCTTTTTTATTCTTTACAGCAAAATCTATAGCAACACCCAGACACTCTTCTAAAGAGCTGATATCGCCATATTGCTCTATGATTTTGTCAGCTTCATCCACCATGATCTCTTCTACCAATGATGACATATCTTCAAAATGGTAATAAAAAGAGTTGCGGTTGATTCCACAATCCTCTACGATATCCTTTATAGTAATCTTATTCAGCGGCCGTTCATTAAGTAATTTAAGAAATGATTCTATGATAGCTTTTCTTGTAAAAGAAGCCATGCTCTTCCTCTCCTTTTCCTGCATTTAATTTAGTCACCCAGCAGAGCAATTAAAATCATTGCTTTGCATTGTTGCAAATCTACTTTATACATACTAAATCACATATAGATAAATTATCCTTGTATAAATTTTGTGTAATTATTAAAGTATACTTCCAATCTATTTTTTGCTTTTAAGAATTATTATTACATATTCTCCAAAAAATGCAAGTATAAGGAATATAAAAAATAATAAAATATCTGTAAACATAGTTTATTTTCCAGAAAAATTAAGTTTATTTTGACCATTGCGTTCATGCATCAAGGATATTCATTTTCCTTATCCTTCATAGACTATTCCACCTTCCTGTGCTTCCAATAGTATATTTCAAAACCTTACTACTTAAGACAATTTATTTGTGTTCCCCGCTTTGAGATCAACAAATAATAAAGCTATAATTTTCATTCTTTAATTTTTCCTAAACTTCATATGCCCTTTTGTTGTTTGAATTATTAAAGGATTATTCATCCCCAGCCTTAAAATTATAAATTGACTTGATAATCTTTACTATTTCTGCTGTATCACCTATATTTTTCACAATGTCTTCCATATCCTTATATGCCATAGGACATTCATCCAATGTATCCGAATTTACTGATGTGGTATAGATTCCCTTCATCTGCTTCTTAAATTCTGATACAGTAAATGTACTCTTAGCTTTTATTCTGGACATAAGTCTTCCAGCCCCATGGGGTGCTGAATTGTTCCAATCTTCATTACCTTTACCAATACAAATAAGTGATCCATCCCTCATATTAATAGGAATTAAGAGCTTTTCCCCTTTCTTTGCAGAAACTGCTCCCTTTCTAAGAATCATCGCCTCTGTATCAATATAATTATGTATAGTGGTAAATTCCTCCTCTACCTTTAGCTTTAAGCCTCTTATAATCTCATCCATCATTGCCTTTCTGTTTAGTAAAGCAAATCTTTGGACAATCTTCATATCGTGGATATAATCTTCCATAAGCTGTCCAGATAAATAGGCAAGCGGCTTTGGAATCTCGGTTCTTATTTGTGCCTTCAAATCATCAATTGCCCTCTGAATCTCCTGTTCTCTTCCGGCTGCCTTATAATTTATAATTAATTGATTTATATCATCTGCAGTATTGCCATTCAATGATTTATATGCCAGTTCCTGATAGAAATTGGCCACTTCCAATCCCAAATGCCTGGAACCTGAGTGAATTACAATAAAGATATTACCTTCTTCATCCTTATTAGCTTCAATAAAATGATTACCCCCGCCTATATGTATATATAAATATGCACTATTAAATATAAACCATACATTATTACTTATGACATTATTGGGTTAATTCTTTTTTTATATCTATTAGGCATTGACCCATACTTTTTATAATTTTTTGCATATCATTTTTATTTACTTTAATATTTTGATTATTTGACTCCAAATAGTATTTAACACTAACAGGTACAGAGGTAAAAATAGGAGCATTTATGTAATTTTTTAATCTCAATACTAAAGTTCTCGTATCAATATCAATATAATCCTCATATTTTCTCAAATCATCTATACTTTTACTTATTTCACCCTTGAAAATATCTAAAAACATAAAATAATTTACTTCTTGTTCTATACAACAATCAGAAAAGTTAGCAATTGATGTATTCACTAAATTAACCTTTATAGGTATATTTCCAAAGTCATCAGTAATGTATACATCTAAGTCACTAATAATTTCAGCTATCTTTACCGACATACTTTCAGGTATACTAATAAATCCTTCCCCGTTTGGACCAATTATTGATGGGCTTTGTTTACATACAAAAATCAAGAAGTATTTCATCATATTTACCAAATTACCTTGTACAATATTTTGTAATTCATATTTTAATAAATCTTGTTTTTTTGCAAATAATCTTTTTTGCTTTTCCTGGTCTTGTATAATAAGCTTTTTAACTTCTGAAATATTCTCACCCATTGAATCAAAATTATCTTGTTGTGATTTTAGCACATCATACAATTGAACAGTTGCTTTCGATTGATAAATATATTCATGTGAGATATATTCTACAATTTTGTCATATCTATCTTTATTATCTGTTATAAAACATTTATTTAATACTTTTGAAAGATTATCTTTAATGATATGAGGAGCTAATGATAACGTTATTTTATCTGTAGAAATAGATAATATACTATCTTGGTCATCATAATATTCAGCATCTTTATAATTTATCCTAAATAATTCACTATTTGCAAATCGTATGATGCAATGTAATAATATTCGCTGTTGTCGGTTTTGATTAATTAGTTCATTTAATTCTTCTTTTGTATAGCATGTCGCAACGCTAAGTATTTCATCTACGATTTTATTTAATATACTTTCAGATATTTTTCCCATTTGCTATCCCCTCCTAAGTGTATTCATCAAATGTGTAAAACGAATCTTTAATTGTTAATTCCATATTATCAATGAATGCTAATCATCATACCTTTTTTAATTTCTATCCCCTGACGTTCTCTATTAGATATCTAACTGCATTTCCAATATCAGCAACATGTTTTACTGGAACATTTTGTCTATGTAATCCCCTATCATTATAGCTTATAGATTTGCTTGTATTAATGAGTAAATCCTTGTATTCAGATGGTGAAAGATTATTATTTATACTTTTAAGTATAGCTACAAAGCCAGCAACTACAGGTGAAGTTGAAGATATGGAAAGGTATGGAGGGTTCCCATTAGCAAATCCATTATAGTCGTAATGAAAAATATTTAAATCTGGTTTTCTTTCTTCTTCTGTATTAGCAAATAAACCATCAGGTAGTATATTGTTTGGATTATCATAATGTATAAAAGTTGTCACAATTCCTTTATCAATCGCTCTATTTACGGCTTCATCAAATTTTGCCCTATTAATATTTGTTATTTTCTGATGTGATAATGTAAGAATATCAATATTGTTTTCTATCGACCAATCTATTGCATTAATTAAGGAGTCAACCCATTTATTCTCCGAATTATGAATATATGTACCTAAAGCATATGTTTCACATTCTGGTGCTACTTCTCTTAATGCGTTAGTCATCCAATATCCATGTTCACTTACATTATTAAAATTAAAAATATTGTTCGAAAAATCCACCCCCCCTGTATATAAACCAGAATGTTTTAAATACCCGAACCCCCAGTCAAGCAATCCAACTTTTATGCCTTTTCCTTTACTAAACTTATGGGCTTCTGCTATATTATGAATTAAATCATAAGAATCCCTCGAAATACAAGTATCTACATCTATATTCGTAAACATTAAATTTACCTCCTCCATTAAATTTCGTTTGTAGTTGTAAACAAACACGAATCTTACAAAATAAATAATATAACAAATTTCATAATTTTACCATACCTATTTTTTCCAATCAATGCGATTCAAATCTCAATTCCTTTTAACCGTTCCTTTTTAGTTAATTGATGCACTTGACCAAGCAATATTTCATACTTTTCTTGAAATTCCTTTTGAGAAGTTTCCAATTCATTTATTTTAATTTCTTTCGCAACGATTACTGCTTTAAGTCTACTAATTTCACTGTTTGCTTTATCTAAACTCTTTTCAAATCTAGCAGAAGCTTCTTGTTTAGTTGGGTTCACTTTCAATGTTTCCTTGTACTGACAGACCTTATTTTGTTTTAATAAATCCTTTACATGTTGTTTACTAAATGTTGAAGCAGAATATCCTGTCATCTCTATTAATTTCTTTTTAGTAACCTCTGCATTATCATTCTTTAATTCATCTATTATTTCTTGGATTTTTAATAACGTTTGACTTCGTTTTTCATCTTGAAGCTTTTTTAGTTATATGGAATCTCTCTTTCACTCATAAGATACTGTCTCCTTCATTAGAATGATTTTACTTACAATTTTTTTATTCAAATCCAAATTGTATTGAGCATTTTCAAGCATATACTTGTTATTTTTAAATAACATTATCTTTTCTTCCCACTCTGATACTTGTTCTTCAAAGTACCTTAATTCCTCTATATTCGGTCTAAAATAGTCACAAGAAAGGCATTCAAACATTTCACTTTTACAAGCAGATATATCACTGCATACACCCAGTCTTCCCAAAGAATGAGAACGTGGCATCCTCATAATTTTATCATAAGCTTTAACATTATCATTGATAACTTTACCTCTGAACTCATGAGTTTCATCTTCTTCATTTGCTATTTTCCTTGCTTGTTGAATAGTTTTCTCTTTGTCTGGGTGGATATAACTTCCTTCAATCATTGCAGTAGATTTATGGTGTGTTAAATCTTTTATTTCAAGCAGTGAAAAACCTTCATATATCCTATCAGTTATTGCGTTATGTCTTAATTGGTGAGATGTGATATGATATATACTTCCATTACTTTCTCTTATCTGGTATCTCTCAGCCAGTACATTTAATTGTTTACGAAAACACGAATCTGTTAAAGTAAACACTGTTGTTGTGTCAATTCTTGATGAAATATATTTACCACTATATTTACCATTCGTATGGTATTGGCTTCTTACATATGTAAAAAGTAAATCTTTTTCATTCATTTCAACATATTGCTGTAATGATTCTGCTACTTTAATTTGTTCTTGAATAAGATTAAGAAGATATTCTCCCATATCTTCATTTTTGAACCCAATAAGCCTTGTTTCAGACTCTATGTAACCACCATTTTGCTTATACATATTAAGTGTTAAAATATATAATTCTCCATATTGTCTAATACATTCGATTGGAATTGATACTACTTCTCCAATTCGAGAAGGAATTAATCTACAAATCCAGTAGACACATTTTAGTACTAAAGGAATTTCTTTATAATAAAATATATTATCAAATTGTGTTATAACTTCAGGAGGTATATACTTCTTATCAATTAAACGGTCTGACGATGTTCGGCTAAACGGGTTAACTTTTCCCATTTTTACAATTGGAATCCCATCAAAGTCAGACATCATTGAAAAAAAAGCAGTAATTGCAGTCCAATAGCTTTCTTTAGTTGATTTCTTTACATCGGTTATATACTCTAAATAATCCTGATAAGCATTAATTAATTCTTTATTAACATTATCCAAACTTAAAGAATTACATTGTTCCTTTAAAAAAGTATAAAATCTCGAAAGACCAGTTATATTACTTTGAACTGTGCTTACTGCTATACGCCTATTTAATCTTGAAAGAACAAACTTCTTGGTAATGACGATATATATAGATGGAATATTTGCGAAATATAAAGAGTTTTTACCTTTCCCCAGCCCTTTCCTCTTAAGCTTATCAAGTACCCACGTCATATCATCAAATGAAGATGTTTGAGAATAGATTTTTAATGACTCTATTAGTTCTTCATCTTCATCATCAATATTGTAAATATAATCAAATTCCTTATTAAGCATCCGGCTTGCCTTCATTCTCATTTATCTTGTCTATAACAGCTTGATAATCCTTCAATAACTTCATTTCTTTTCTGTATTCAACAAATCCTTCATAATCTGTGATATTATATTGCTTATAGGTTCTTAAGAGAGCATCTATAATGTATTTCTGTGAATCCCTCAATTCAATCCACTTGTTAATATATTTCTTTCCTGTACATAATTTCGGGCATGTGGCACAATTAGACTTTCCAACTCTTTTACTACACGGTCCTTCTGAAATATGCTTTGAACATTGACCAAATTCTACTTCTCTAACATTCATTGCAAAATCCACATATAGTTGTCTTCGTTCCTCTTCGGAAAACTGTTTTAATTTTTCATCCCCAACATATAAAGCAAATTTCTTTTTATAATAATCTGAATTTAACTGAGCCATCCTCTTTTTTCTAACTTCCGCATAAAATTTTTCAGTGGCTCTTTTATCATGTTGTCCCAGTTGGCTTGCAATTTCTTGAGATGTCGCCCCATTTTCTGCCATAATAACAGCAAGTGTTTTTCTTGCTTGTCTTGCTGTATAATGCCACAATTCACCATCTTCCCCCAAGATATTATGTTTACTAATAATGCGATTAACAGCATCTACATAATTTGATTCTTGAGCCATTGCTATATCAATACTGTTTTCTGCCTTTGTTTTTTGACTTAAAAATATATAATTGCTTTCCGAACGTTTTCTTAATGATTCTGTCGTTTCAATCTTCTTGTATAGCTTATTAGCAAGTACAGAATTTATTAGAACAATCTGTTTACATGGTTTTCCTGACAATTTTAACTTGTTTAGAATCTTATAAGGTGTATATTCAAGAACAAAATATCTTTTATCCACTTTGCTTTCAGAAAGACAATCTGCCTCTAAATAAACAACTTCTTTAAGCCTTAATCCAGTTTCCTTTAATATTTCATAAATCAATCTGTAATTCGAACCCAATTCATAAAAGTGTTTATCTAATCGTTCAGCCACACTATCTGGAATGAATTCTGTATTTTTCATCATAGCTTTTGTATTCCGAAATTGAAACTCACTTGCATAATTTACTTTGGGAGAATAAACATAATTATCATTTTCATAAGGCATACTATAACGGCAGAGATTATTTGAACCATTTTTCGTAAGCTCTCTATAGAGTATTTTTCATTGAACTGCGTAACAACTTCATCAGTTTGTAATATAGTAATCAAATAACTGATATGTATAGAATTGATGTCGGCAAAATGATAAATATAAGGGTATTGTTCAGTAATTATATTCATTCTTGAGTTTGTGTTTGAAATACATTTTCACTTCATCTCTTAATGAAGGTGATTTGATATGTGAAAAATCCAAATCTCTTTTATTCAATGCAGGACCTTTCATAAAACAAAGTCTCCAAAAATCGTTTGCTAAATTCATTTCCATGCGATTGTCTTTAATAAATTTATCTTTTTCCAGGCTATATATTTCTTCAATAACTTCTTTTATTTTTTCTTCAATATCAGCATTATTGCAGTCCACATATTTTAAATATGAACTTTCTTTTCCATAAAAGCTCATATTAAATTTATTTATCCGAATAATAATTCTTTTCTCATAGAATTCCTTCATACAATATTGACGAATATAGTCTAAAATATCTTCATCATTAAACATACTCCTCAATTGATTAAGAACAATTGTAAATCCATAATCATTAACTACATCCTTTAAGGTTGCAACATTTTTGACTTGTTGTACTATATTCTTTGATAAATCCTCATATTGAAGGCTGAAAATCTTTTCAATAACTTCATTTTTAATTTTTAATTCGAAATGAAAACGCTTAGAGCTTTCCAATTTACTTTCTACTGGTTTGCCATAAAAATTTATAGCAAAGTTCTTATAACTAATAAGAATTCTTTTTTGGTAGTATTCTCTAATACAATATTGATAAATATAATCCAAGATTTCTTCATCTTTATACAGATTTCTTAATTGATTGAGGGTAACTGCATATCCATACTTAGTAACCACATCCGATAGAGTAGCGATATTGGAAAAGTGGTTCTTTAATAGCTGTTCTAAATCGTTTATTGATTTCATTGCTATTCCTCATTTATCTTTCTGATAGTAGAAATTATATCATCTTCTTCATAATTATCTTCATTGTTGACCTTTTTCATTGTAGCACGAAGCAGTCGTTCATCCTGATAATTGATATAAGGTTCAAGGCTCTTTGATGATGACCACCCCATTAATATACGAATTTGCTCATCAGTAAGATTTAATTCGGGATGTTCTGCTTAGATACGAAGCAATTCCATCGTCCTTGTGCTTCTCCCTGAATGTGACCTCATCTCACTCGTATCAATGCCTGCTTTATCGCCAGCTCTTTTGATAATATCCAATGTGTTTCTATAAGACACAACTTGTCCTTGGTCTTTACCTTTTCTCAAATTTATAAACATATAATCATTTATGATTCCCAATTGACATTCAACCTCATTTCGTTCTGTATAAAGATAATCATCAATCATTTTTGCCGTTGCTTTCTTTATTGGAATAATTCTTGCTTTACTACCTTTACTTCTGTTTGTATTGATTGTTCGTTCTACTGAATCATAGCTGTTAAGTGTAAGACTAATAACTTCATCAATTCGCATTCCCTCAAGAGTTAAAAGAAAAATTGCTTTGTCTCTTAATGTATTAAATTTTGATTCAATTGCTGTTTTCTCTTCCTCTGAATACCATTTGATATAATTTTTAGTTCCTTTAATTCTGCTGACTTTTTCAGCTAAGAAATCATTAATATTCATATCCCAAATCTGACCGTATAGGTATGAGTACTTTGCACTTCTTTTCTGACGTTTATCATTTGAAATGTTTGCATCTTTGTTTAGATTGTCTTCTAAATGTTTATAAAACACCTTTATTGTTATAAGATAGGAGTATGCCGTATTGTAAGATATATTAGAGTTTATTTTGAATACTCCATCTACTTCACAAAATAGAAGAGAATCAATATAATTAACTACGTCCACTTTTGTAGCATCTTCATATGTTTTATTAATCTCCACAAGATAGTTTAGAAATCCACATAAATTATATGCGTATTGTCTTGATGTTTGGAGCGAACGTTTTCCTTTTGATTCCAGCCATTTATTGATTAAGAATTCAGGTAACAAATCCTTTAAGATGAAATAGCATGGATATTCTTTATCTTCTAAATCAAATAGTCTTGCAAGAGCAACAGTGTACTTATTCATATATTATCAACCTTTTCTTAATCGTAATGTACATATGATTGTTTTATTTTTGTATAATAACTTTCAAACCTTTGCATTCCTTAGCTGTTTAGCTGTTTTAAAGAATTTATAAATTTACACTAGCTTTTTACCTAATTCGATATTAAGTTTCTCTTAATCGTTCAATCTGTAACTTATAGTCTGTAATTTCCTTATGTAGGCATTCAACTTCATTCTTTAAATTTTCGTTAGAAACATCTCTGTAAACCATCTTATCAATGATTTCGTTAGCCTCATCCAATTGCTCTATTAAATTTACTCCTTTACAAAATGATAATTTGAAATATGAATTTTTATTTTTATATAACAAAAAAAGAAGTATACTGATTACATTAAGCAAAAAAATTACTACTTTTTACTACTTTGTAGGCTTTTTTTTTGCTAATTAATAACATACTTCTTGATTAACAATTTTCTATTTAGTTAATAACCTTAATTATTTATCAGACTGCAAATCTTACAATTATTTCTCCTATTCTCATACCATAATATAACCGACATATTTACTTAATATAAGTTTATCATAAATGTATATAACTGTATAGTTTAATTAATTATTTTTACAAACCATACTGGATTCCAATGATTAGAAAGATTATTATCTACTTTGCCTATTGTAGTGCCGGTTCATCATCAAATAATGGTTCTTTTTTAATAAGAACAGATTTATCTACAATTACATTTATGTATATACAACATCAACAACAGCAATAAATTGTTCACAATCTTTATTGTAAAAATAATTCTTGTATGTGCTTTTGTAAATCAACTAAATAACAATCCAATTCTTTTAATGAGTTGTATGTTACTTCAAATCTATTATTTATATTCAACAAATTTATTACCTCTTCTTATCATAAGTTTTTATGTCTGCTGTATTACGTTTTCCATAAATATGTCCGGAATAACTTTTCAAGTTTCTATAGAGAACTACTTCCCTTCATTTCTTATTTATCCTCTATATATTCAGCGATATCTTCAATTTTACAATTTAGAACACGACATAGATTATTTATTGTAATCATTTCAACATTGGTATTATTTTTTAAACGGTCAAGTTGACCTTTACTGAAATGGTAATCTTTAATTAGCTGATACGTTGATATATTTTTATTCGCCATCGTTATCCAAAGGCGCTCATACACTATCAATAAATCATCTCCATTTCAATAATAATTTAATAATATTTTACAATATGGGAAAAATATTGAATATACCCCGTATGTTGAATAATTATATGTATATTTTTAATACGGGAAATGTAAGTGCAGATGATGAATATGGAGAGTATGTTAAAGAAATGAGAGACCATTATTATGTGCAAAATAGAGAATTCTCACAAATAAATACTAGTAATTCTAACCCCTTTAGAAGAAAAAAGCTAACATCCATATTCCTATATTCCATTGAAAGTTATATTAATTGTAGTAAATATATCTCTTCTATTGATATGGAAGATAAATTGAATAAAAAAATTGAAAAACAACTAGATGCAACAAAATTATGACATTAAATGAAAAAATACATATGATAAGATTAAGTAAAGGTATGAGTCAAGCTGAACTTGCATTTAAAACCGGTTACTCTATTAGTGATATTATTAACCTTGAATCCAAAGGAAATAAGATAAGCGGATATGTGTTGTTAAAAATAATAGCAGCATTTGATTTAAGCATAAATGATTTTACCAAAGCATAAATCATGACCACCGGCTTAAGCCGGTGGTTTACATAAAATATTTATATAAATAACGTGGGGTTTCAAACCTGGAATTGCTTTTTTAGAATTGTGTTCCACTCATATCAAAAAATCAAAAAGTGAATATTCCACTTGATTATTAGGATGTTTTTGAAGTATTCTTCTCAGATTTTTCTAGTGTTTATTTGTAGAAGCTTATGCGTGGTCAGGCCTGAAATGAGTAAAAAATAGACCTGAGACGGGGCGGCGAAACGCCCTATCTGGGTCTGATTTTTTGATTCAACTACAATATTATATAGTCTTTGAAAAATACATATATTTTTATTCTATTATTCCTATTCCTTACAATTACTAATTCGATATATTCACAAACTCACATAGAAGTGTCATTATAAGAAATTGATTTAACATTAATATATAAATTAAAAAATTCTCTTTTGGCATCTTCTCTACAAAATTCTTCAATAGTTTTTGTATTCCAACTCATTTGCAATTTATCAAGAAACACACTTACTTCTTTATGATTTTCCGAAAAAGATAATGGCTCTGGTAATTCCTTTTCATTTCTATCTCAAACTTGTTTTTTTATATTGAAAATAAACAATTGATGGCAAATTAAATCGTAATTTTGAGGATATTTATATTTTAAAGCTATTAAATATGCATAGAACGTCATTTTTTTCACATCATTGCTTTTTTTCAACTTATGAATATGTAAAATCTTTAAATTTGTGTATACAACATCAACATCCCTAAGTGTAAGTTCAAGGGTTTCAAATATATCACTTATAGCTTAATGTATCACAGCATGGTTGAACATTTTCTGAGGATATTTTATTCTCTTATAAACCTGTCCCAATTAATCTCCTCATATAGCGTTTTTAGCTCATTATTGGATTTAGCAATCTTCTGCTTTAGCCAATCCATATCATTTTCATTCAAAATCGTAGTATGTTCAAAAATCCATATTTCATCGTATAACATAAATGAACTTATAAATAACCCATCTTTACTCATATTGAAACATGGCTCTTCTTTTTTATAAGAATCGTACTCTCCACTATACCAACTCATTTTAACTTTATCGATATAATCTGAGGTTATATATCCAAAGATTGAATTCCCGTCAAAAAATCGTTGAACTTTAATATTATGCTGCAATACATCTAAGAAGAATTTTTCTTGTATATTTAATAAATGTCTTTGCTCTTCTATTAATTGCAATCTCTGAATATCATATATTTGATAAACCAGAACATCATACGTCTGCGGGTTTAATTCCTCTTTTGAATTAAAAAATTCAAATACTTCCCTGTAATACTTTGTTTCTTTAAATTTATCTATTATTTCTTCAGATAAGAACTCGTTAAAGAACTCAATATCTACCGGCTCTGTAATTGGCATAAAATGTATCTTCATCATTAATCTTTCATCACATAATGCCAAGGATAGTGGGTCAAGAATGATATACATAATAATTGTTCTTGCTATTGCATATATAAGAAATTCTTTAAAAAACTCCACATAAAAATCACTCTTTTTCTTCTGATTGAGTTCTCTGTAAGTGTAAAAGACATCAAAGCCCTGTTTATGTATTATTTTATTTGCCCTTTTTAATAAGTCTTCGTATTTATCAAAAAATGAAGGAATGGCTGAATAAACTTCTTTATATGAATCATCAAATTTTCTCAGCTTCTCTTTAATTTTATTATCAGGCGGAAAGTGTTCTTTGAGGTTCCATCTTTTTAAATCACCTTCATTACTGTTAACAAGAAACAACATATTGTTTGTGCATTCCACAGCCTGTCTAACAGAATAAAAAGCACAGTCAAAATAACCATCTTCAAATAAATCAATTGAATTGATTAACAACTTAATTGATTCACTTATAAACGCATTACAGAACATCACATCTGCTCTACCCGTAGTGAGATAGGAAAATCTACGCAAATAATCCATCAGTTTTTGTCTATAATCAAGTTTTTGTTTGGTCCTAAATGTATTCCCAAATTCAAGTTCATCAAGCGTCATTTTACACCTCCCATCTCATACAGCGAATGTTAATCATAATTTTTTGCTTAACATAATCCGCTTTCAGTTTTACTAAAGGAAATAGTAAAGTATTGTTCTAACCCTTACCTCGTATATATCAACTCTATCTTATTTAGGGTTAATAAACTATTTCTCTTATACTAATATCTATAGGTTCAGCATCTTCTTTTCTAAAAAGAACCAGATTCTTTCCAGAAACTTTATTTGTTCTGGTACAGGGATAGATAATTCCAGTAACTCCTTTACTTTCTAGATACTCTGCCAATATATGAAAAGATTTGTATGCAGCTTCTTTCATTCTTTCGTCATTTTCATCAACTTTTTTATAAATACAGCTGCATATCATTTTTAAGTACTGTTTTGCATATGATTCTTCAATAATATTTCTATCTACCGGATATTTATGATTCAGCTTTTTTATTGCTCCTATTAACTTCTTCTTATTATTTCGATATTTTTCAACAGCCAACGGGTCAGACATTATTTCTGTAAACATCTTCTTCGTGAGTTTATCTTGGTAATCATCTACTATCATTTTCAGCTTCCCTAATGAGACGTCCTTGTAAGACAAATCTAAGATATTGCCCTCAATTAACGGCTTAAAATGGCAAAAAGAATAATGATTACCCTTAATTGCTCTATATTCTTCCAAACAAATATATTCATTAAGAGATAGTTGCTCTGAGTATTGCTTTTCTTTTTCAGAAAATGATACATATAAGTAGGTTTTCCCGGGAGGATTCCATCTATTATTCGTTAAAGGAACCCAGGGGATAAATCTATCTTTGTCATGTTTCCATCCTGATACAACTCTGCACAATATATCAGTCTCTTTTAATTTATAAAAAAATTTATTACTATGTAACTCAATACATTTCGTAAAAATATCATCAAATATTTCTATAAATGACAATAACCCATCCTCAGTTGCATTAACATCTTTCCACTGCTCTTCTATAATTAATCGAGCATTTTCTATTTGGATTTTATTAATTAATTCATTAAAATAAATTCCATCCAAGTGTGGACACACAAAAACACCGTATTTGCTTAAATATTTTACATACTGAATTATACTGCGTAATTCAAAATACCCAGTATATTTTGTCATCCAATCAAAAACAATATTTAGTCTCATCAACAAGCTGGACAGTTTTTCTACGTTATTATCAATCCAAAAATCTTTTCTAATCTTCTTACTAAGGTATCTTAATTCTCCCTTGTATTCAACTGACAAATTTTCTAATTTTTGAAGTTCTTCGAGCATTTTCATCGTATAATCCATATTGTTAATTCTCCTAAATTAATCAGCACTTGAATACGCTAATTATTAATCGTTTGAATTCGTTATCCCGCTAATCCACATAGATACGGAAGCACTGCAATGGCTACATCTATCCCTTTATCGGCTATAAATTTCAACACATTGCTCATCTTAATTGATGATTTCTCCTTGTCCCCTTTCTTCATCACCAGTTCTAAAGTAGCCAGTTTGTCTTCTAAATCATTTAATTCTTCTTTTGGAAGTATTTTGTCTAATTTTCCCATAGTTTGTTCCAGCGTTACTGTGATAGTTACATTTGAATATGCGCTAGCATATGATGAATTATCATTATGTATTATAATTCCTTGAGCATTCATACGCTGTATTTCTAGAGCTTCCTTCCTTGCTAACTCTTTTTCTTCCAATTCATACTTATAGTTTATCAATTTTGCTTTCAATTTCTTCAAGTCCCCCATATAGTCTATTGAGATAGTACTATCGGTAGAAAATGCAACAAATTCATATAAATCAAGCCCCGTTCTATAATTTGGAATATCATTAGAATAGACACTGATAATATGGTCTACTAATTCTTTAGCTGTACTTGTATAATCATGAATGATTACGTCTTCACATTTTTCAACTAACTCTTCAATATCTTGTATCTTACCCAAAATAATACCACCTTTCCATATGACCAATCATAGCATACATAGCTTGCACATTCACCTTAGTCATCATATTATAGTAGCTGTACAGGTATCCCTTTTCCTTTAAATTTCTGTCTACCAAAAGCTCGATAAGAATTAATATCATCTTTGTCTTCTTCAAAACGTGTAATCCATCCTCTCTTCTCGAATGCAGACAAAAGTCTTTTATTTTCAGTTGTTTTTTCATATTTTGGTCTTTTTCCATATAAAAGAGGGATGAATTCCGTAGCCCCAATAATTTCCAATAGTTTTTTAGTAACCTCAATTTCTAGATTAGGTAAATTTATTGATAATATTAATTTTTTATCATTCTTCGTTATTGTTTTGAACGTTAATATCTTAGAAAGCAAGCTCAATTTCATCTTATACTCTTCATCGATAATAGTTGCTATTTCCCTTTCTACAATTTTTTCTATACCTTCTTGAACAAGCGGCATACCAGCCGGATACCATGTCAAAAGATAAGGTATATCATTCTTATCAAAGTTATTATTAATGATTGCCACTATTACATTTTCTGTATAATTGCACTTTTTGACCGAAATTGGATTGCTTTCAAATGACAACAGCTCTATTTTATATTTATCATCTATTTCAGAAGCTAAAAGTTGCAGTAATTCCTCAGATAAAAAGAGGTCTTCTGCCATTAATCCAGTATATTTTTCGATATTATCCTTTATAAATTTAAAAAGTAAATCTTTATGGTTAGTACGCATAAATTGTAGATTTTCTGATGTCATTGTTATGATATGACTATCAATAAGCAAAGCAACTTTTTGCAGCTTAACATCATGATACGGGAATTTATTATATATTCGATTTAATGAAGTTACTAAACCAATATATTTATCATCGTCCATCTCATTGCTTTGTATTATGGAATTAAAAATCTTTGATTCCGATTTTTCTCCATATGCATCATCAAGGTCAAACCCTTTTATTGATAACACCTCTGGATAATTATTTATATATATTACTAAAGCATCGTCCATACCCTTTCCTGAAAGGAAGTAATAATCAAAAATATTCTTTTGGTTAAATTCAATCTTTTTCTCGGATACCATTTTCGTCCATATACTTTTATCATCTATCTCTTCTAAATAACGAATTGGTGTTTGCAAAAGCTGTATATATTTTATTTTGTCATCATCTTCAATATCTGTATTATTTATTATAAATAATGCTGTATCCTCCTCATCATAAATAAGCTTCTTACGTTCCAAAAGTATACTCATATATACATCGATATTATCTTTGATATACTGGCATAGTTGTTCCTTTTGATTTATCATTATTAAGGTCATAGTTTTGTCAACATAATCATCTGATTTCTCTATTTTATATATTTTGTCAAGAATTAAGTCTATCATTGAAAAGTTTATCTCATATAGGTTGTTTTGATATACCGCTTCAAACAGGTCAGTATTAGCACTCAGATAATCTATTTGAATAAATTTTACCTCAAGGCTTAAAAATCCACTTATTAATTGTTTTATATCCGTATTCTCTATTTCCAGGAACTTTTCATTATTACTTATAAACTCAGTTAAAATGCTGTCCCTGTTATTTGCTAATATTATTTCCTTCGCTGAAACACAAAAAGTATCAATAATATATGTCTTTTTTGTTTCAACCGGAAATTTATCAGATTCAACAATCCAACAACATGCGTTATCCCAAACAATATTAAATCCTTTTGTAAAAGTTTCCCTCTCGATATTTCTTAATAAATATCCTAGGACAAAGTCATCTATTTTTTCATCTCTTATTCTGCTGAGAAAAATGCTAAGTTGCTCTGTATAGATTTCATTATTCTGTAACAGATAGTCTAGCAGTGAATAGTTGAGGCTTTCAGGCACTTTAAAGTCTAAATCTCTCATACGAGAAATTATAAGTTTAGGATTTACTAATTTATATTGATACTGTTTTGCATCGTTATCAGTTATACTACGTAAGAAAACCTTATCTATTCTACTAATACTGTTTTCATAAAAATAAGTCATATAGTCGGGATATGTTTCATCAATATATCCGTTTTTTATTAAATACTTGATTAACGGAAAATACGGACTTCTCTTAATTTCTTCAAAACTATTCACTTCGTTCAGTTCGTTTTCGTAAGAAACTTGAAATATAGCCTTTTCATAATCACGGTTAACCAATTCTTTTAAAAAACAATTTTTAATGGCATCTTGTTTTATTTTAAGCTTTATAGTTTCTGATTTATTGGACTCTACTTTCCCTTTTGCCGCATTTTCTATTTTTAATTTACGTTCCACATATTCTTTATTTTGTGATATCTTTTTGAAATAATCTCGAACATCTATTGTGTACCAACCCGAATGAGGAGAATTGGCATAAACATTATAATTATTTTGTTTTATGGCAGCAATAAATTCACTTCGTTTTGTATAATTTGTTTCTTCTACACCATCTACTCTTAACCTTAGTCCATGGCAAAAGTAAATGGCATCAAGCTCATTTATATCACTACATACTTCTTTTTCCAAATGTATAATCTCATCTTCATATTCTTCAATTAAATGTTGAATTTTCGCTATCTCATTATTTTGAAATTCTTCTTTCTTATCAAATAATGTATAAACATACCCTTGTGAGATTTGTAAATCGGCGAAATCTCGAGGAAATATATTCTTATATGTAATCATTGCTAACAACTTATTCGGGTTCTGTTCAGTAGATGATTTCTTTAACCGGTTATAGTATATAATAAACTCATTATATATATTTTTTAGCAATCTCATATCATCTACATATAGCGATAACCCCTGCATGAATTTTTCATCAAATAGTTGAAATATATTTCCATCTTTAAAATGCTCGATAAATTTATCATAGGCATTCGAGGCATCAACAATTGGAACAACCGGTAAAATAAAATCAAAGAATTTTGTCCTGTCCTTTGATAGAAAAATATCATCGCGCAATAAGTAAAAGAAACGAATAGACTCTTTCTTATCCTCATTATTTGGTAAAGAAAGTAGGTCCTTTCTTCGATTTAAAAGCGTATTAATTTCCCTTAGTTTTTCAAATATTAAGTTAGTATCATATCTATCCATATCCTCAAAAACAATATTATCTGAACCTGCATTTTCAAATAAGTAAAGTACCTCATTAAGATATTTGTCAAAATATGAGTCATTTTTGTCTTCAAATATTTCAATCTCATTCCCTTTTACATTGATTCTTTTAAAAATATTCTTATTGACCTGCGTTTTTATAATCAGATGTAAACCTCTGGCTAAAAGAATTAACCACAAAATTGCAGCAACAATTAACATTTCGTTCGTAGTAGTAAAATGTAAAGCGCTTTTCAAAATACCATTTGACAGCCCTTTTTCGGTAATAAGCCACTTATTATTGAACTTTATAAAAAAAGATAAGAAAAAAAATAGTACAATTTCAAATGTTCGTAATAAAATAAACTTTTTATCAATTTCCTTTTTAATGCTAAAATTAGTTTGCAGGATACTCGCTGGCTTAATCTGATGAATCAATTGATTAAGAATTTTCCCCTCAAGAACGCTTTCTACTGACAATGTCTCCTTATCGTTAATCTCATTATCAGATATTTCTATATTGATACTGTCATCAACTGCAGAACCTTTATTTTCGAAGTGTGCAAGCGAAATGTGTAAAAATTTTTCACCTTTATGCTGTGCCTTATAAGTTTCGATAACGCTACTTTTACCTGCTCCGTATGCACCTGAAATAGCTATATTTCTAATATCATTATTTGAAAATACATATTTCATTGCATCTTCATAAATATCCATTTCAACATCGGTAACAGGTGTTAGTTTTTGAAATTTATAAGTGTTTTCACTCATATCATCACTCCTCATTTGTTATAAGTACTTTTAACCTCATATTCAACTTTTTTCAGTATCTTCTTATCAACTTTGGCAATCTCCCATTACCCAACTACCTTTTAATCATAGTAATCACAATTCGTTATTATTGTAATACCTTGTTAGGTCATATAATGACTTTACTTATAACAATTTATCTCAAGATATTTTCCATCCTAGCATAATATAAATAAGAATACGGATTATCTATTAATTCTGTCTTTCTAATATTTCCTGCTTCTCTATATGTCAAATAGATACTTAACGCAGTACCTGCTACAATTCCTATTCCCTTATGAGTTAAGTTTACCGGCACTCCAAACATTTCAAGCGTATTTATAATGCCAGGTAATGATATTCCAACCATCGCATTCATTAAAATAGGTTTTAACCCCCATCTACGTTCTTTCATTACTCTTTGAATATCGTTAGCCTTAATAGCCAATTTTTCTTCAAATTCAATACATAATGACTTAACCTCAACAATGTCAGATGCTTTATTTAATTTCTCTTCAAATTCGGTTAACAATTGCCTAAAATGTAATAGCTCATCAGCTCTCCTTCTCTTAAAATCGATTATCTCTTCTATCGATGTATCCATATTAGGCACCGGTAAAACACTACATTTATAATTTAAGAACGGTTGTCTATTACTATATTTGTTTGTAGCTCTCTTTGTTTTATATATGTAGTCTTCATTACTTTGCTTATCACTTCCGATTACAGTGTCCTCATGATTAATAGCTGCAAGGTATTTAGCCAACACCGCCATATAGATATTACTCAACTCTTCTTCAATATATATCCACTGCCTATTTTCACTGTAAAGGATTTCTGATTTTTCTTGCAATAAAGGCAAAATATCACTAGATATTTTTGAATTATGTAAATGATAAAATGTTGACTCTACCTTTGACCTATGAACGCTACTAAAATTTCCGCTTTTATGTAATCGGGGGTTATATTCATTAATATTAATTTTTACTTCATCAATAAATTCATTGTATAATTCAGAATACATAATATCGTCAGGCCTCGTCGGTACATAGTAATGCGTGTCCATTAGATTCTGAATTTCAGGTGATATTTCGAAATCATCGTTTTGATATGGCATAATTGAAGATATTTCATCCCAATAAAGAAGAGCATTTCTCAACCATATCCCATCTGTTATATTGATTGTAGGGTAATATAAAATTCTTCTTTTCATAAGCTCTTTCTCCTCTTTCTGTATATTTTCGACATTACCTAAAGTATAACAATCTATCCACAATTTAACAATACCATTTATCATCAAATAATTAAAATCAATTACAATAATAAAGACGCTGTACAATATTTCTGCACAACGCCTTAATTATTAACTTCTACAGTACTCCTTTAACTTATCCACTTCTTCCTTGGTTAGCGTTACACCTTTTCCCATCTTTTCATGGTTTGGAGCCCAATCACGAATATCATATTTCGGAGCCGCATCATTCCAGCTGATGAGATTCAATTCTTTTCTCCAGCCTTTTGCGTTTTCTGATAATACACCTATTTCTTTAATGATTTCATATTTTATATCAGCCATTCTCATTTTCCTCCAAAATATTTGTTTCTTAGCAGCACATTATATGTTTATTACATACTAACCTCTCTGTACAAGCAACAGGTTCAGGTGAATATTTACTTTTGTTTTTGAAAAACTCCATTTCTTATTGCTTCTGTAACAAAATCTTTCAAATCATTTATTTTAATAGCCTTAACTTCATCCCATGTGATTGATGCGTTACATTGAATGTAATTGTGAATCTCCTTCTATATCACTTAAGCAGATTCATTAAACTTACTTACATCCAAATATTCTATTTCATCTGCTGAACTCCTAAAATCATTAAACCATTTTAAAAACGGATTAATTTCATGCCTTGGATATATAAACAAACTATCTAATTCCTTATTATTTCCAAAAGCATTGCGACTTAAATTAGTCGACCCCGTAATTGTAATCGTATAATCCGCAGTTAAAAATATATATACTTTCCCATGATAAAAGAAACTCTCATTAGTTCTTATAACACAGCCCCTATTTAATAACTCATTAATATGTAATGCTGTTTTTTATCCATTGCTTTTACCGTTCTACCTAGAGAATAGTCTTGTAGAAGCTCATACTCTCCCCCTTTGGCATAAAACTATCAAGTTTTGTATTGATATTAATTCAACAGAATTGAAAAATTTTTAAAAATTCCGATTTTATTATATCCTCAAAACTGCATTACCAGCACCACAAAACTATTCATTAATGTACCTCATATTTTATTATGATATTTTAACTTGTCCATGTAATTCGCTTTTTGTTATCTTCACCGACTTCTTAATAGCACCACTTAGGGAACTTTTATCTAATAAATCTTGAATATCAGTCGCCAAGGTTTTCGGTGCCCACGGATTCATAATTATCTCTAAATCCTGAAAAATCTTTTCTTTAAGTCTTAAATATATATGCTGAAAAAATGATTCGTCGTTTCTACTCATAATGCAAATAATACGCGTTTCTTTTTCATAATCCCAATGATTTGTCTTATGTCTTCCTAAATTTGTTGGGTCATATACAGGAAGCTCAATACCGAGGTCCTCTTCACTTGACTTAAATTTAGTAAACCGCTTATAATCCTTCGTAAAGACTTCATCGCTTATTGGTAAATACTTCACATCATTCAATTTAATTGTCTGAATATAATCTCTCGTATCATAATCTATATTTATTGGGGCAGAGTTCTGTAGTTGCCCTAATAACCCATTGTTATTTACAGTTATTCCATATTCATCGCAATAAAAGAACATCTTATCCAAATTATCTGTAAGGCAGTAATCCATATGAATTACATCTTCAAAAGCACTAGCAAAATTCTTGAACTTTAAGACTACTTTCTGATTTTTCTTTTTCCCACCATAATTAACCCAAAACGGAACTATCTCATATGGGCAATGTGAAAAGCATGCAATAAATCTACTTCCAGCGAACCTCTCAATATTATTTCTCTTTGCTTCTAGTCTGTCATTTAGATTGACATTATTCAGGCTACTGCACTTTAGGGTTCTATCATTTATTATGTATCCTAACGTATCTAAATTACAATAATGCAATAAATACTCATGTTCCTTTGAAGTTTCCTCTACTGAAATCTGAAGTTTCTGTAATTTTTTTAGATAGTCTTTTTCAATTGAGGTATTTATTACCCTCTCCAATACAATGTGTGGTTGGTTCGTATCCATTTTAATGTACCTCCTTGACCAGCTTATTCTAACTTTTAATATAGATATGCTAATTTAACTTATTCACTATCACTTATGAATCGATAGAGTATTCCACAATAAGGATAATTAGTACACCAATAATACTCTCCATATCTTCCCTTTTTCTTAATCATATAACCCCCACATACATTGCACTTTATCTGACTATTCAATATTTCAGTATACTTTTTATTCCATTCACAAGATGGGAAATTCGAACATCCTAAAAACACGGAGTGGTCTACTGAGTTTTCTCTGATAATTAAATGACTAGTTTTGCATCTTGGACATTTTGGATTATCATTTTAAATTCATACTGGATATGAAAATCATTTATCAATTCCTTAGCAAAGAAAGATTTATTTTTATCTGGCATAAGCAAAATTGTTCTTCGCATAATGCACATCATCCTAATACTTTCTTATTTGCCATAATATAAATTTCCTTTATATAGGACCCTAATTTATTTCTTTTAATATTTATAAGCCTATTGTTACTTATAAATAATTTACTGTTACACCAATAGCCAATTAAGAACAAGGTTTTTGCAAGACAACCTTGAAGATATCATTTTCTTTTACTTCTATACCTTTTACAAATTTAATATTGTGAAGGTTTACTCCATAATCGAAATTTATTATTAAATTTTCCTCAGTTATATCCTTCATTCTATCTTTTCTTGCAACTGGCATAATTTTATATTCACCATAAGTCTTAATCGTTTGCTTAAAAAGTTCTCTATTTCTAGAACCGTTTATTTCATCCATCCATTGATATCTACTAACCATAGCCAACATTCCTTCTAGCAGATTTATACCACATTTCTGCATTCTATTTACTGAGGCATCAATATTAGGACCAATATGTACAAAGTATCCATTCCCATTATTTCTATCTTTGTCGGAATATATGAAACAATTATCTGGAAATGGTGGTTCAATATAAGTCACATCTACAAATTCATCAATATAACCATTATTTGAATCCTCTTTCCAATTAATAAATATTTTTTTACCAGCTTCATAGTTTTTATATAAAAGTCCAATAACAGGAATTTCACCTGGGCAAAACAAGTATAATACTCCCTCCCACCCAGCATCATTCCATAAATCCAAATTTATTGGTGAAGAAAAAAACATCGTTCTTTGTTCCTTTGCCGGTAATGGTCTTAATTTACCAAGAGCAGGTTTCTGTACCTTTGATATACCACGTAATCTCCAATATAATCTATCGAACCCGGTTTCATCATTAATATTATAAAACGTAAATGGTTTTAATGGTGATAAAATATACTGTTCGTCTTCCTTATCAAAAAACACTGGTATAAATTTGCTATTCTCAGAAAAGTTATCATATATAAATTGGTACACAATATTAACTTCCCATGATACCCCTTTTCCTTTTCTATCTTCAACATAGCACTTGTCATAATAAGACTTCGTTGCAACAACTAAAACAAAGTCAGCACTACGTATTTGGTTTTCCATCCATTTGGGCCAGCCTTCAACTGGAGCTTCCTCGTATAAATCTACATTTGCATCTATTCCCTCTGAACGTAATCTATTGGCAAATTCAAGGATTTTACTTTCGAATACTTGATTATCATGACTATAAGAAATAAATACCTTTGGGTTATTATTCATTTGTATACCTCCCTCTTGAGTATATGATATATAATAACATATTTTTTCCATTTTCTCAATATAGTGTATTTTATTATCATACATATGACAAAGAGCTCATTCATAAATAAAATACAAATGAACTCGAATATATTTATAATATCTATCTTTTACTGGAGTATAACAACAGAAGTATACTGTATAAAAAATAAGGCTTAGATATTATATATTATTATACATATATAAAAACAAAAATGGTGTATACTTTAAATGTATGAATCTACCAACACTTAACAATATACACCATTATAAACTTTATACAATATCTGTACTATTAATTATATTATATAGTATATATTTAATAATATATATTATATACATATAACTCCCCCAAGAGTTCCCAGAGATTTGACTGCCCTGTCTAAATTAATTCTGCCTTCCGTTTTACATCTGAGCATATTTAGATCAATCTCATCATTGTATTTATGTGCTGATTCCCTGATATGGAAGCCTGACGGGATCCTCTCATAGATAAGTTTATCCAGCTTCTGCAATTCAATATGGGAATTCTTTATTAGGATAGTCTCCATACCACACCCGATATCAACACCAACAAGATTAGGAACGACACAATCTTTCAGTGTCATAGTTGTTCCGATGGTGCAGCCTGCACCGGCATGAACATCCGGCATAATTCTAATTTTTAAATCTTTTACATATCCCTGATTGCACAAGGTTCTAATCTGTTCAAGTGCTGTTTCCTCCACTACTTCTGTATAGACCTTAGCAATATTATATTTTCCTTCTATAATCTTCATTATTTCCTCCATTAATAATTAATTCTCTTAGTAAATTCTTTTAAATCATCCAGTTTTTGATTATTCTTGTTGACTCTCTTTTTCCTGTTTGGATTATCAACCTTTGCTCTTGGATAATATTTATCGCATTTTTGACAATAATGTTCATGACATGCATCTCTGCCCTTTTTACATTGACCTAACGCAATATAATTGATACAAACAGCTTCTCTATATCTAGCCATAAGACTTATTCCTCCTGTTATTATAACTCCCTTATAGGTACAAAAAGAGCCCATTATTATGTGATAATCTGGTATCAACAATAATCGGCTCCAATTGTCATTCCTATATAATGGTTGCCGATAGCATTTGAACATGCTACCGATTCTTTATTCTAACTACCTCTGGATTCCATCGCATGAAATCCGTATATAGTTAAAACTATAGCATGTTTCATTATTCTGTTTTAAACTTTGTGAACTTTTTAATTTATTTAATATACTAATTGATTTCATAGCAATGTCTCCTTTCTGTAATATTTTATTTACAATTCCTAGTTGTTTAATATAACACATTATATACATATTGTAAAGATGAAAATCTCCTTGGAAAATTTCATAGCTCTTTTCCTTTAACCCTAATTCCAGTTTCATTAATTCTGAAAATAAAACCGTAGGTGGACCCTTTTCTTGTAAAACTAATCAATTATAATTAGTTGAAAAAATCTATATGTGAAAGATCTATATTATTTGAAGAAGTTACACTTATGTTAAAAGTTCCGCTAGCATTTGCACCAACAATTCTAATACTATATTTCCCACCTTTTTGGTAATAAACTTTATATTTCCAGTTTCATTCACCTCATTTTTTTTCGCTACAATATTATATTCTGAATCTAAAACTACAATATAAAACTTACCTTTACTAATTTTTGTATTATCATTAATATTTATCTCATTACCTTTATTCGATGTAAACTGCATTAAAGACCAGTTACCATCAAACTTTTCAAAGTCAAAACTTTTACTATTTTTATCACTTTTATCATTTGTTTTGCTATTAAAACTTTTATGTGATTCATTCTTGTTTGATAAATAGACATTCGAATCAATATTAGGAAATTTCACTTTATATACCAATACTCCTCCTGTAAATATTATAAATATCGTAAAAAGCACTATTAAATTTCTTCTCTTTTCCATTTTTTTAATCCCCTCCATTACTTTACTATTATATTATCACAATAAAGCAAAATATCCTTTGAGAAGTTAGCGAATTATTCAGACTACATATTATGAACACAAGTCATTCATACTTATCTATATTTAACTGTTCTTTACCCTTTAAAATAATATCAGCCAAAGTCTGTGCTTTTTTATAATAATAAGTGAAGACTTCATCTCTTTCTATAGATTTATCATTTAATTCTCTCTCTATAAACTCAATACACTCATTTAGACATGATAGCAATACATCCCATATAAACTGTTTATAATCAGGTTTTAATATCAATTTATCATATACACCTTTTAAAAATATCTTTCGGTATTCATCGGTCATATAAAATGGAAAAGGAAAATTTTTTTCTGAACCGTGAGATATTAAACGAGCAATATCTAAGGAGTAAGGCATAATTCCTGCGAAAGCCCAGTCAATTAAGATAATGTCCTTATTTTTTTCTATTACGTTGCATTGCAGAAAATCTCCATTACATAAAGTGCGTGGACATACTAACTGTCTATCTAAAAAAGTACGATATGCAGAAGATAGTTTTGGCTCATTTATAAGACATTCTGACCTTTTATTGATTCTTGTCCAATATCTTTCAAAACGGTTATCAAACTTATTTTCTTCAAAGTCCTTTTCCTGCCAATACATATTAAAAATACGAGAAAGACTGTCGGCACACCCATAGGCCATATCTTTATTAAACATTCGTAAATCCGTTCCAGCAATATATTCAATTAATATCCACTTTATATTATTAATGCAAGTCCAGCCCTCGAAGTTTGGGACAGGAAGGTTTTTACCTACAAGAAACTTTTCATAAACTTCTACCTCGTAGCTATCTGACTTTTTCAGAATATAGGTCTGTTCATCTACTATTATCTTGTATACATTATAAGCTCTGTCAACGCCTTCACCATTATCGTGAAAACGTTCAATATGTATTTGCCCCGAAAGTATTGGTTTAATTTCTCCCAAAACTGTTTTTAGCATATTTATTTTATATATATCTGTAACTATTTCTGTAAATACACCTTTCATTAATATCCCCTTTCTAAAAATCCTGAAAATAATCATTTAACCCACTAATAGTACGTTAAATATAATGACGATATGATTATCCTTTAGTTTATTAAAGTGATACATTTTGTACCAGAAAAGTCCTCTCGTACAATACTATTTTACCATATATATCCTCTATAAACATCTGTTTCACAAAATTTTTATCTATAATTTTCAATTTTAAAATCCTCAGCAAAATCTAGAAAGTATATATGTAAAGTCCGTGTTTTTTGCATGAGCTTTAAAATTCTAACCTACATATATTTACTAATTAAACAAAAAAACTAACCAGAAATATTTATTATCTCCCAGTTAGTTCTAAAAACAACCTATTATTAATCACAAAGCTCCCATTTATTTTTCAAACTGTCTTCCCTCATGATCCATATAATACTCACTGGTATAAATCAATTGAGAAATCGGAACAATTTCATAACCTTTTTCTTTAAGTCCCGTAATCATAGATTCTAAGGCATCTTTCGTATATTTTGCTCCATTGTGGCATAGTATGATAGAACCATTCCCTAAATGCTCATGGTCTACCACCGTATTTACGATAGATTTCACGCCGTAATCGCGCCAATCTAGACTGTCCACATCCCATTGAATGCAATGATAACCAGCCTCTCTTGTAGCCTGAATTAATGTATTGTTATAATCACCATAGGGTGGGCGGAAGAGATTCATATCAATGCCGGTCAGCTGTTTCACCTTATTGTGAGGCTTCATAATTTCTTCTATGGACTGCTCTTTGGATAGCTGGGACATATGTTTGTGATTCTCACTATGATTTCCCAGGTCATGGCCGGCGGCTGCGATAGCTTTTACATCATCGGGATATTTTTCGATCCAGCCTCCTGTCATAAAAAAGGTGACTTTTACGTTGTTCTTTTCAAGGATATTTAATATCTCCGCAGTATCTTCATTCCCCCAGGCAGCATCAAAACTTAAGGCAACTTTCTTCTCAGGAGAATCTACACAATAAATAGGAAGTTCTCTTGCATTTGCTACGCTTGTAACAGAAATGGCTTTGGGAATATATTTAATGCCAAAAGCACAGATAACAAGGAATGATAGTACTACAATACCGGTTTTTATAAAAAATCTCAGCTTTTCCTTATCTTCATTATCAATTTCCATAACTTCACCATATATTATTCTTCATTACAATATATGGGTTGTTTTTCGTATCTATTACTGGATTTTTTCTCTCCAACACTTACCGGTTTCTGTTGCAGCCAGTCCTCCCAATGCGGTTTCTTTTAAAGAAATCGGCATGGATAAACCAATTCGGTACATAGCACTGATTACTTCATCCCATGGGATTCTGCTTTCTACTCCGGCAAGTGCCATCTCTGCAGCTGCAAAGGCATTAACAGCACCTGCTGCGTTTCTTTTAATGCAAGGTACCTCTACCAAACCTGCAACCGGATCGCAGGAAAGCCCCAGCATATTTTTTAGAGCCATTGCCATAGCATGGGCGGCCTGAGACGGAGTTCCTCCAGCCATTTCGGTTAGCGCAGCTGCTGCCATAGCACTGGCTGAACCAACTTCCGCCTGGCAGCCACCAGCTGCTCCTGAGATGGAAGCATTGTTCGCAATGATATAACCGATTGCTCCGGCTGTGAATAGATGGTTAATTACTACTTCTTCCTCTACCTGAAGTTTTTCCTGGGCCGCAAACATAACCGCAGGAAGTACACCCGATGAACCAGCTGTAGGAGTGGCACAGATTAATCCCATAGAAGCATTCACTTCATTGGTTGCAACAGCATAGCAGATAGCCGATATTAAAGTATAGTCCGTCAGATAGTTCCCACTATTTCTATATTCAGAGAGCTTTTTGGCATCTCCTCCTGTCATTCCGGATTTAGAGGTAACTCCCTTCATCCCTTTTTCTATAGCAGCTTTCATGACCATGTAATTATCTTTCATTTTATTTATAATGTCTTCTTTACTAAGACTGGTAGCTTGCATTTCCTGTTCTAACATAATCTCATAGATTTTTTTGTTCTGGGTTTCTGCAAGATTTACTAATTCAGCAATATTATTAAACATGTCAATCCCTCTAAACATATGTACTTAAGCACTAAGTACATACACTTTCTTTACATTGTCTTTTAATGCAATTTCATTCAGAATCTCTTCTTGTACTGTCTGATCTGTTTCAATAACCATTAATGCCATGCTGTCCTTCTCTATTCTGGATACATTCATCCCGCTGATATTTATTTTGTGGTTGGCTAAGATTACTGCAACGGAAGCCACTACTCCATATGCATCCTTATGATATATTAGCATGGCAGGATTTTCACCGGATAAGTTCAGCTCAAATCCGTTCAATTCTGTAATCTGAACAGCGCCTCCACCAACAGATATTCCGGTAAGCTCCAGAGTTTCGTCCCCTTTTACTAATTTTATCTGTAAAGTATTCGGATGGGAGGGTACTATTTCCTCTGTATAAAAGTGAATTTGGATACCTTTCTTTTGGGCAATAAGTATAGCATTCTGGATTCTTGGATCATCCGTTTCAAAATCCAACAGTCCTGCAATAACAGCAATATCTGTAGCATGTCCTTTATAGGTTTCAGCAAAGGAACCATAAAAATGAATATGAATTTCCTCCGGTTCCATGCCAAATATTCTGCGGGCAATCTGTCCAATACGGACTGCTCCTGCCGTATGAGAGCTGGATGGTCCTACCATAATGGGACCTATAATATCAAATATACTTTTATATTTCATTTCATTTCCTCTTTTGGTTAATCAGTTTTATTATTGCTTCTTACTGCTTATTTTACTTTATTCTTAGAGTATATACAATAGTATTATTTTTATGTTCATACAAAAGAAATAACCAGTAAATCCTTATGGCTTACTGGTTATTTCATGTTAAGTGTTATTGGAAGATGAGGAATGTTCTATTTCTTTTAATATAACCATTCTTTCTAATACTGTCTTATAAACTAACACAATATGTGCATCAATAAAACAATATTTATTAATTAAGAATTCATATGTTTTTACAATAAAACATATGCTCATTAAGATAATACTAAAAATAGTAATAATCGGATTTATATCTTTCGTGATAAGAAAGAATGCTGCGCCCAGATAAAAGAGAAAGGAAAAGAAATAAGTTTTGCTGATACGTACTGCCAAAAACAGCGCATCATTTAGTCGTCCCTGCATTTTCCTTATTGCATTTCGATCTAGCTTTTTTAGATTCTCATATATATCATTATAAATTTCTTTGCTGTCAAAAGATTTATCTTCTAAGCTTTTTTGGCAAACAAAAAAATATTTATTATATTTGTTTTCACCAAATTCTTTACTTATTAATTTTTTAAAAATACTTGACATATTCCCTCTTTTCCTGCATAACATATAGACTTACGCATAAAATCGTTCTTATTATTTATAGTTCCCATGGAATTAATCGGTTTCCTTCTTTTACATAAAAAATATCTTGTTCTTAACTTTAGTATTTGTATCTTTCAAAAAAACAACCTCTGAAATTCATGTGAATACTACCTTTTTAAGTAAATTATAAGGAGCAAATCTGTCCTATTTTTTTCATTTTTTGTTTTAAATTGTAAAAATACATTGATTAAAAATTCACAAATTGTTCATAAATCATCCACACTATAATCATATATGTCTATTATAATAAAAGCATAGTAAATAAGTTGTACACTATATTGCTAATAAGATAATTTTTTTCATAAAATAAGCCTGGTAGTTACCCTCCCCCCTCTACCGGGCTTCTCCTCTGCCTAAGTATGGAAAGAGAGTCTTTTATTAACCAAATAAAATTTTTAAATACTTATTTTATGAATTTTTAAGTGGAATTCTATTTTAATAGCTTAGATTCATTTCATTTTTAAATTCCTTTATCTCATATATTATCATATTTCACTTTTTTCATTCTTTGCTTATCCTATTAAAATACTGCCTGCTTTTTTTATTTTTCATATTTTACATTTTATACACGAATATATTACATTACTTTTTCAAAAAATACAATAAATATAATTTAACACTTTTCTTAGACATTTATTTTTGTTATAATACTTCTAGCAAAAAAGTCTAAAAAACAAATGGAGGCAAGATTATGTCTAAAGTAATAATTATGAATCATCCATTGATTCAGCACAAAATAGGAATCATGAGACGCAAAACAACTTCAACTAAAGAATTCCGTGATTTGGTTTCTGAAGTTGCAATGCTTATATGTTATGAAGCAACAAGAGAACTTCCTCTTGCTGAGATAGAGATTGATACACCTCTTGTTAAAACAATTGCTCATGAAATTGAAGGCAAAAAGCTTTGTATCGTTCCGATCTTAAGAGCCGGTTTGCATATGGCAGATGGAATATTAAACCTGATTCCCAATGCCAAGGTTGGACACATTGGTTTATATAGAGATGAAAAAACATTAGAGCCAGTTGAATATTTTTGTAAGTTACCTACTGATGCCAATGAGAGAGAGATCTTTGTTGTTGACCCTATGTTAGCAACTGGGGGTTCCGCAGATGCTGCTATTACCTTGTTAAAGAAAAGGGGAATCACTAAAATTCACTTCCTATGTCTCATAGCAGCACCAGAAGGTGTAAAACGTCTTACATCGGCTCATCCTGATGTTGATGTATTTATAGGTGCTTTAGATGAGAGATTAAACGAAAGTGGTTATATTCTACCTGGACTTGGCGATGCCGGGGACAGAATCTATGGTACTAAATAATTATATTGACTTTTTTTTTGCGTAATGATATACTGACAGCGTTTATAAGCAGCTGTTTAAGGCTGTTTCATATATCAAGTGGTCACTAATTTATATAAAACCCACATAAAATAGTGACATAATAGGGAAACAGGTTAAAATCCTGTACGGTCTCGCCGCTGTAATTGAGGAGTTTTCTTCAGTATGCTTCATAAAAGCAATATAGATCACTGAGCACATGCTTGGGAAGATTTGAAGAAAATGATGAATCATAAGTCAGAATACCTGCTTGATATGGTACCAAATATGCCACGAGGAATGGTAAGAGGTACAATGACTGTCAGCCGGATATTCTGGTAATAAAGTTATTGTTAATAATCTAAACTATTTTAGGTTCCTTTTGCTTTTGTGGCAAAGGAACCTTTTTCATTCTCCCTCAAAACCTGAATGGCTTTAAAATGCCTCCCTACGAATCAAGAAGGTTCCTATTATTAAAGAAGGAGGAGAATAAATCTTGGAACAAAAAAGAAATGTCAAGAAAATTGTTGTTAGTTGTATTGCTTTGGTCGCAATAATTGCTGCTATGTTCTTTGCCTATAAAACATTTATGGCAAAACCGGTAGAAGGTTCCAAAAACATTGTTGCAGAAGTAATATTAACAGATGGTACAAGTGAGTCCTTTAAAATTACAACAGATGCCGAATTCTTAAGAGAAGCCTTAGAAAAGAAAAAACTGATTTCCGGAATTGAAACGAAAAATGGTTTATATGTAACTACAGTAAATGGTATAACAGCAGACGAATCGAAACAGGAATGGTGGAATTTTTCACTAAACGGAGAATCTTTAATGACAGGTGTTGATACAACGCCTATAAAAGATGGTGACCATTATCAAATAACATTAATGGTCGGATATTAAATAATAAGTTACCTAACTGAGAAAGGAAGATATAATTCTTCGCCGTTCAGGCTAAGAGTGAAAACGGAGGTATAGGATGCGTATAAAAGATATTGTTTTAATTGGTATGTTAAGCGCTCTTTTAATTGCCGTCAAAGAAGTCCTTGCCTTTCTTCCTAATATAGAATTGGTTTCTCTGCTGATAATACTATTCTCTCTACTGTTGCACAAAAAAACATTACTTATTATATCCATATTTGTTTTACTGGAATGTTTTATATACGGTTTTGGATTATGGTTAATAAATTATTTCTATATTTGGTTTATCCTATACTTTATTGTTCGAATTTTTAAAAGAGATCAATCCGCCTTCCATTGGGCAGTTATTTCAGGTGCTTTTGGATTGACCTTTGGTGCTCTTTGCTCCATTCCCTATTTATTTATGGGGTGGATTAACGGAAGCTTCCTAACGGGTGTTCAATCTGCCATTGCTTATTGGATTACAGGAATTCCCTTCGATATTATACATGGAATAAGTAACTTTTTTATAACCTTGTTCCTGTTCAAACCTCTTTATAAGAATTTAAATAAAGTAATAACTAAAGAAATATATATAGAAAAAGATTAAATATATAATCCAAAGTTCGTAATAAAGTACTTTATCGATGAATCGTAATCTTACTTAATAGATAAAAAAGCATGTTTTGAAAAATATATATTCAAAACATGCTTTTTGCATTCATAACTTTACAAATTAGAAATTCATAGCTTTTAAAAACTCATCTTGAAAATCTTTACATAATGCCAGTTCCAGATGCTTTACTTTTTTGCTTATACTTTCTGCCTCTTCTTTTGAGATTTCCCCTAATAACACTTTAGAAGCACCCTCTAAGGCTCCATTTCCAATATAACTTATCTTATCCGGCTCTATGGAAGGCAGCAATCCTATATGAACGGCTTTCTTTACATCAATATTACTGCCAAATGCACCTGCCAGAATAATGGAATCCAGTTGGGATACCGTTAGTTTGGCTTCTTCTAACAACAGCATGATTCCAGTATAAATTGCTGCCTTAGCCAGTTGAAGTTCTCTAATATCCTTCTGGGTTAAAATAACTTCTTTATCACCATGTTTCCATAAAGTAACAAAGTTAGTTTCACCCTCCGCTCCTAATAAACGGCCTGTCTGATCCATTATATGATTACTAAGGAATTCAGAAACTGCTTCAATCACTCCTGATCCGCAGATACCAATGGGATGGATATCATTTATTTCATCTTCAGATTCCCCATTCCTATTCATTCTATAGGTTAAGATTGAGTCTTTTCCCAGTCCAATTATTTCTATCTCAATCAAATTATTTCTGATATTTACTTTCGATATTGCTCCTTCTATGGCCCGCATACCCTGATGCAAAGAAGCTCCTTCAAAAGCAGGGCCTGCAGCCGTTGAGCATACCGTAAGCTCCCCATCCTTTCCTAGAACAATTTCTCCATTGGTTCCAATATCTACAAGGAGATGGTTTCCCTTTGCATAGTTCAAATCTCTGGAGAGAATACAGCCCAATGTATCAGAACCTACATGACCTGCAATTCCAGGCATTACATATATTTCTCCATAAGGATTCATTTCAAAATCTACTTCTGAAGCTTTCAATATTACACCTTCGTAAGATATTCCCTGAAAGGGTACCTTTGCCAATTTCTCAACAGATTTGCCTAAAAACAAATGGGACATGGTTGTATTGGCAGTGATAACCGCAATCTCAATTTGTTTCACATCAATATTATTCTCTGCCGACATGCGTAAAAGTAAGGTATTACAGCACTCTCGAATCAGATAGGCCAGTTTTCTTACATTGTCTTCCCTACTATTGGCAAAAGTAATTCTTGCAATTACATCTGCCCCATATAGGCTTTGAGGATTCTTGGCACTAATTTCATCTATGATTTCTTTTCTACTTAGATTCCACAATCGTGCTGCCACCGATGTTGTTCCTATATCAAATGCAACGCCATAATGCTCCTCCATCAAAGGATTTGTTAAAGTATTTCTTATAGTATTCGTTAAAGTATTTCTTAAATCCTTTTCTATTTTATCTTTTCTATGTCCGGCCTGGCTTCGCTTTTCTTTTTTACCAGAAATAATAACACAAGTATCTTCTGTAATGGTAAAACAACAAGCCAAACGAACACCTGAATTAAGTTCTTCTTCCGTAAGAAGTTTTCGTTCTTCTTTACTGTAATTTTTGTTGTTGCCTTTTGTAATCATTGCCTTACATTTACCGCAAGTTTTATTTCCGGAGCAGATGCCCCCAAGATCAATTTCATTTTCCAGCGCTGTCTGAAATAAATTACTTCCTGCATTTACCTGAATTTTTTGATTCATTGGTAAAAATGTTACAAGCATAGGTCTCTCCTTTCCCGGAATTTAAAAAAAGGTTATCCTTTAGGATAACCTTTTTAACCAATTCCGTTTTAAAACAATATATCTAATTCATAATAAAAACTTTTAAAAATAAAATTCTTAAAATTTATATATTAGAAAAAGGCACATCGAAAAACTTGGTTAATTATAATTTGATTACGTTTGTAGCTTGAGGTCCCTTAGCACCTTGAACAACATCGAATTGAACTTCTTGTCCTTCTTCAAGAGACTTGAAGCCATCCATGTTAAGACCTGAATAATGTACGAATACATCGTTTCCTTGTTCGTCGGAGATAAATCCGAAACCTTTTTGATTGTTAAACCATTTCACTGTACCTTTGTTCATGTTAATTCCTCCAAAAAAATAATAAAATACTGCTATAAATTATAACAGCTATTGATAGTGTATGCACTTTCATGCAACATATTCATAATATCACTCTTTGTTCAATCTGTCAAACATTATTTTGGTAATTTTAAGGTAATTACTATGTAAAATGTATAAATTTAATAAATAATTTTTTATAATTTTATAACTTTTATAATAAAATTTGGCTATTTTATGTAGTCCGATTTTGCAAGATTCCCTATCTTCTACTCTTTATTTACATTCTTAAATCTTAATTTACAAGGAATTATCTAATGTATCCGCACCTATAAACAACACCGTTCTAAAATAACTTTTACTGTATTTATTTCAAATGTTCCATATAAATATACCGTATCTTTGGCTGCATAAATTAAGCTTTAAATTATATAAATCTATAGAATAAAAATACCACTAATAAAATTTGTACTATCAAAATAATCGGCATACCTATTACAAAGGCTGTATGTTTTGTTTTATGGCGATATACTTTCATTCCTAATAAAGAGCCGGCACTGCCTCCTATAATTGCAATAAAGAACAAAGTTTTCTCCTTTATCCTCCATTCATTGTTCTTAGCCCGTTTTTTATCCACACCCATACTAAAAAAACCCACTACGTTTAATATAATCAAATATAAAATAACTACTTTATATATAACTTCCATGCTCAAACCTTTCCAAATAAGTTAAAATATTTATCTTAAGTTAAAATATTTATCTTAAATCAAAATATTATCTTAAGTCAAAATATTATCTTAAGTCAAAATATTTATTCCCTAAATTGATAATAAATTTGACAATATACTTATCAAACAAACCAATTACATAACTGCCTATTCCAATACACCGCTTTGCCTTCATAAATCTAAATTGGCCTTCGAGAGTGGGGTATGTTTCATATTCCAAAGTCATATAAAACATACCCTGCTCTCGAAGGCCTCATTGCCCTATCATAGGCAAAGTGTCCTTATTACATTCAACCTATTAATTATTCTGCCTCATCAGCAATCCCAATTCCAAGTTCATCAAGTTGTTTTTGATCTACAACATTTGGTGCTTCTGTCATTAAACAGGAAGCATCCTTTACTTTAGGGAAAGCAATTACATCACGAATGCTATCCTCTTTTGCCATAAGCATAACCATACGATCTAAACCGTAAGCTAAACCTGCGTGAGGCGGAACTCCATACTTGAAAGCATTTAGCAGGAAGCCAAAACGGTCATAGGCATCTTCTTTAGAAAAGCCAAGCACTTCAAACATTTTTTCCTGCACATTGTTCTGATAAATTCTGACACTGCCACCGCCAATTTCTGTTCCGTTTAATACGATATCATATGCTTTTGCTCTTACTTTACCTGGTTCCGTATCGATTAAGTGCAAGTCTTCTTCCATTGGCATTGTAAATGGATGATGTTTTGCTGTATATCTTCCCTCTTCTTTAGAGTACTCAAGTAACGGGAATTCGGTTACCCATAAGAATTTATATTCCGCTTTATTTAATAAATCCAGATTTCTAGCAATTTCTAATCTTAGATTTCCTAATACATCAAATACAACATCGTCCTCATCTGCTGCAAATAACAATAAATCACCAGGTTTACCGGACATGGCAGCTACTAAGTTTGATAATTCTTCTTCTGTCATAAACTTAGCAAAGGAGGATTTATAAGTTCCATCGCTGTTTACTGCAAGGTATGCTAAACCTTTTGCTCCAAAGCCTTTTGCAAATTCTACTAATGCGTCGATTTTCTTTCTTGGCATTTCTCCCTGTCCTTCTGCATTAATACCACGAACAGAACCGCCTTTTTCCAAGGCACTTGTAAATACAGAGAAGCCACAGCCCTTTACTGTTTCAGACACATTCTTTAGTTCCATACCAAAGCGAAGATCCGGTTTATCGGAGCCAAAGCGATCCATTGCTTCTGCATATGTCATTCTCTGAATAGGAAGTTGTACATCCACACCGATAGTTTCTTTAAATAATTTCTGTAATAGCCTTTCATTTACGCTGATTACATCATCAACATCAACAAAAGATAATTCCATATCTATCTGTGTAAATTCCGGCTGTCTGTCCGCACGTAAGTCTTCATCACGGAAGCACTTAACGATTTGGAAGTATCTATCGTAACCGGAACACATAAGCAATTGTTTAAATAACTGAGGTGACTGGGGCAGTGCATAGAAATTACCTGGATGTACACGGCTGGGAACTAAATAGTCTCTGGCTCCTTCCGGTGTACTTTTGGTAAGCATCGGAGTCTCAATTTCTAAGAAACCTTCCTCTGCTAAAAAGCTGCGGGTTAAAGTAGCAACTTTACTTCTCATAATCAGGTTCTTTTGTAAATCTGGTCTTCTCAAATCCAGATATCTATATTTTAGTCTTAAATCTTCTTTTGTTTTACTATCTTCTTCAATAGGGAATGGAGGTGTCTCCGCTTCTGAAAGAATACGAACTTCTGTTGCCCTTATTTCAATATCACCAGTGGCAAGATTTTCATTAACAGCACCGGAACGTGCTTCTACCCTGCCAACTACTGCAATAACAAATTCACTTCTTAGTTTCTCGGCTTTTGCAAAACCTTCTGCGCCTATATCATTTTCTTCAAATATAATTTGAAGGATACCGGAACGATCCCTTAAATCCAAGAAAATAATTCCACCTTTGTTTCTGCTTTTTTGTACCCATCCCATTACGGTAACAGTTTCCCCGATATTGGTTTTAGACACTTCTGTACATCTATGGCTTCTGTGTAAGCCCTTCATTGATTCAGCCATGTTAATCCTCCTATTTCTTATAGTTAAAACAGATATGAATAATCTGCTGTTCTATTTTTCTCATAACCTCATTCTTGCAAAGCAAGTATTATATTATAATAAAAACTCTTATGCTATCATATCACTCATGGCTAAGAATAGTCAATATTTTTCTGGCATTTATGCCTCTATTACACCTTATCCATACATCTGGCAAATTTACTGGCTATTCATTTCGTTTTGATATATCGCATTACCAGTCATAGGACAGGACTTAGCATTCCACCCTGACTATTGTCTCAACACCAACTATTAAGATTGAGTTACAAAAAAAGAACACCCTTGCAAGTATTGCTGTATCCATATTGCATACATAAATGTAAGGATGTTCTTTCTTAATGATCAATTCTTTGTTTTATATTTTCCTTAATACTTAGGGTATATTCCAAATCAAAAACCAGCTATTATATTTCCTTTAAAAAGGCTTCATAGCCGCGCATAGTTTCATATACGTCTACTTTACTGGTAATTTCCCAAGGAGCATGCATATTTAGAACAGCTACACCGCTGTCAATTACTTCCATGTTATACTGCGCCATTATATATGCAATGGTTCCGCCGCCCCCTTCATCTACTTTACCAAGTTCTGCGGTTTGGTAGGATACATTGTGTTTTTCCATAATACTTCTTAGTTTGGCTATGTATTCCGGATTAGCATCATTAGAACCTGACTTACCTCTTGAGCCGGTATACTTATTGAATACCATTCCTTTACCAAAGTAAGCAGAATTCTTTTTCTCCATAACAGCTGGATAATTTGGATCAAAAGCAGCACTAACATCAGATGATAGCATATGAGAATTCTGTAAAGCACGTCTTACACCAAGTTCAGAATATTCACCTTGACAATTCATAATCTCAGCTACTACATTCTCAAAGAACTTTGAATGCATTCCGGTAGCGCCAACACTTCCGATTTCTTCTTTATCTACTAATACACATGCACAAGTTCTGTCTGTTTTCTCTACTTCAAAGAAAGCTTTCATAGAAGTATAAGCGCATACTCTATCATCCTGTCCATAGCCCATAATCATACTTCTATCCATACCATAATCTCTTGCTTTTCCAGCAGGTACGATTTCTAATTCAGCAGATACAAAGTCATCTTCTTCTATATCATATTTTTCTTTTAATATAGCTTTTATATTGGCCTTTACCGCGTCTTTTTCTTCGTCATTTAATGGCATACTGCCTATTAGCAGATTTAAGTCTTCACCTTCAATTACTTTGGAAGCCTTTTTATCCATTTGAGCTGCGGAAAGGTGAACCAGAAGATCTGTAATTCCAAGTACCGGATCGTTATCCTCTTCACCAATTACTACATTAACTTTAGTACCGTCCTTTTTCACTACAATACCGTGAATTGCAAGGGGAAGAGTTACCCACTGGTATTTCTTAATTCCACCGTAATAGTGAGTATCTAATAAAGCTAAATCCGTATCTTCATATAATGGATTCTGCTTTACATCAATTCTTGGAGAGTCAATATGGGCTCCAAGTATCTTCATACCTTCTTCTAAAGGTTTTTCGCCAATCAAAAATAATGCTATGGCTTTGTCCATATTATTGTAGTAAACTTTATCTCCAGCCTTTAACTTCCCTTTACTTGCTATTATGGACTTTAGATCCTTATACCCTTCTTCTTCTGCCTGTTTGACAATCTCAGTCACACATTCTCTCTCTGTTTTACCTTTGGAAATGAAGTCTCTATAACCTTCATTAAAAGCAAAAATCTCTTTTTTCTGGCTGTCGTCATATTTTAGCCATGCATTCTTATCCTTTTTGTTCTCTTCTTTCATTACTAAGACCTTATCATACGAAATTATTATTCATATGGCCACTATCATTGTGAAAGAATCCGGTTCGTGGCATCCTTTCCCTCAAATTTTCTTTCACAATTCTTATGGTGTAAATAAATAATCCATTGCTTTTCCACCATCTATTCAGAAAGCCAATGTCAGTATTGCCATTGGCCTTTGCGCATAATTTGTTTGTTTCCTATGAAACGTAATGTAACTAAATATAAGTCTATATTGGATTTCCTGTATTATTTATTAATAAAATACTCTGTTATCTTATCCAACATAACTTCTGTCTGCTCACCAGTATCCATATTTTTGATATTAGCCTTATTATTTGCCAATTCATCTGCTCCGATAATAACTGTGTTTTTTGCGCCGATTTTATTAGCATATTTCATTTGTGCTTTTACACTTCTGTCCATGTAATCTGTTTCTACAACAATATCTGCATTTCTTAAAGCATTTACGATTTTATATGCTGCTCCCTTAGCTTCTTTACCTAAGATACCAACATATAATTCAATGGCAGGCTCCGGTTCTAACTCCACACCTTCCTGCTCTAAGAAATAAATGATTCTTTCAATACCCATTCCGAATCCAACGGAAGGAATATTCTGTTTTTCGTCAATTTCGTGAACAAGATTATCGTAACGACCGCCGCCGCACAGGGTAAAGCCCTCTTCATTTACAAATTCAAATACGGTCTTGGTATAGTAATCCAGACCTCTTACAATTCCTGTATCAATTTCATAAGGAATGTTTAATTCTGTTAAAAGGTTCTGCAATTCTTCAAAATGTTCCTTGCATTCCTCATCCAAATATTCAATGGTTCTTGGAGCATCTTTTACGATTTCTTTACAGGTTGGAACTTTACAATCCAACACACGAAGCGGATTTTTCTTCATTCTTTCTCTGCAGGTAGGGCATAGATGCTCTTCATGCTGTTTTAAGAAGGCTAGCAATGCGTCGTTGTATGTTTTACGGCAATTGCTGCAGCCAATGCTGTTAATGTGAAGTTTAGCATCTTTTAAACCGATTTCTTTAATAAAAGTTGTAATTAAAGTAATTAATTCCACTTCTGCTAAAGGACTGGCTGAACCTACAAACTCTACGCCAAACTGGTGATGCTGGCGAAGCCTTCCGCTTTGGGGCTGTTCATAACGAAATGCAGGAGTAACATAAAATAATTTTGTAGGCTGGCTTTCTGCATACATATTATTTTCCAAATATGCACGAATGGCGCCGGCTGTTCCTTCTGGTTTTAAGGTTATGCTGCGATCCCCTTTGTCCATAAAAGTATACATTTCCTTTTGTACAACATCCGTTGTCTCTCCTACACCTCTTTGAAATAATACAGTATGCTCGAATACAGGTGTAATCACTTCTTTTATGTTATAGGCTTTGCAAAGTTTTCTGGCTAAGGCTTCAATTACAGTTCTCTTATGCATACTGCTGCCGTACCAGTCCTGAGTACCTTTGGGTCTTTGTGTAATCATTTTGTTCCCTCCTGCTTCTATCTTTCTATATAAAAGAAATCAACAATAAAGCAATGTATCGTGATTTCCCTGATAATACCTTTTCCGGTTTATTGTGTGAATAAATCTTTCTATTTCACTAAATTCCTCCGAATATATCACTTGTAAAAGTGCAAGAAATACTTTCATATCAAAATTCTTTACTTCTTCAATCATTAAACTAATGGCTGTATCTAAATCATAGGCTCTCCGGTAGTTTCTATCTGATACCAAAGCCGCAAATACGTCACAAACCCTAAGTATTCTGGCTCCATAGGGAATATTTTCTCCCTTAATATTTCTTGGGTATCCGGAACCGTCATAATTTTCATGATGATGGTAGACAGATTCCAGAATAATGTCAGAAAAATCCTGCTCTTTTAAAATTTCCTGTCCTATTATTGGATGCATACGAACATACTTCATTTCTTCAACAATTAAAGCGTTTTTATCTCTTCCGTATAGATACTTTCCTAATTTTAATTTTCCAATATCGTGGACCATACCGGCTAAAGCCATCATATCACAATAATCTTGATCCATACCTAACTTCCTGGATAAAGAAGCAGCTAAATTGCTGACTAATATTCCATGATCAATAGCTTCTAATAAATCATCTATGGCTGTCGCTTCTATTTCTGACCAATCTAATTGCAGATTATCATTTAATAGCATCCGAATTTCCTTTCATTATACCAAAGTATTGTTAAGTAGATAGTTTTTCTTCCTTTCTATCATTTCATCAATACGTTCTATATAGTCTTTTAGGCTTTTTACGTTCTCCACTCTTTCAATCCGGTTTTCATTATAGAAAACAAATTTAGACAGTCCTCCCGCACCTAAAGCAAGAATTGTTTGTCTTTCCTCCATAATCAGAATGTTATAAATACCTTCTTTGCCGTATTTTGCATAACCGATATTTTCAAGATTATCTGCCATATTCTTTTGTCTGTAAAGATAATATGGGAGATAGTCATTGTTTTTAGCAAAATCCGAGGTTAACTGAAACATCTTTAAAGTATCATGAGGCTTCATATCCTGATACTCTTTTTTCTTTATGTTTAATCTGGCAGCTCGTTTTACCGCCAAAGTATGCACCGTTAAACTGTCGGGATTTAGTTTCTGAATTTCCTCCAGTGTATACGCTACATCCTCCACGGTTTCTCCGGGTAATCCAATAATCATATCCATATTAATATTATCATGTCCCAGCTCTCTTGCCAAATGAAAAGCTTTTACAACTTCTTCTGCCGTATGTTTTCTGCCGATAATATCCAAGGTTTTTTGCCGCATAGATTGAGGATTAATGGAGATTCTGGTTACTCCATGTTCTTTTAATACTTTTAATTTATCTATAGTTATACTATCCGGTCTTCCTGCCTCAACTGTATACTCTACAACATTTGAAAAATCCAGATTATTCTCTATATGGGTTAACAAACGGTCTAACTGGTCTGCACTTAGAGTGGTTGGTGTTCCGCCTCCCAGATATACCGTAGATAATTTCTTATTAGTCATGCAGGTTCCTGCATAGGTAATTTCTTTAAAAAGTGCCTGTAAATACTGTTCCACAATACCGCCATATACCTGAAAAGAGTAGGATGTAAATGAACAATAGAGGCAGGTGCTTGGACAGAAAGGAATACCAATATAGATACTATATCCTTTTTTATACTCCATATTATGAAGGAGAGAATATTCCCGTTCCGCTACCTGTAAACTAATATCTACCTTTTCTTTGGAACACAGATATTGTTCTTTCATAAAAGCTGCTATTTCCCCCTTGGAAATGTTGCATTCCAAACGTTCAAAAGCAATTTTAGTTGGCCTTACTCCGGTTAAGGTTCCCCAAGGTAGTTCTTTTCCAGTCATATCGGTTAAACAGCTGTATAATAGACGCTTCAAATAATTTCGATATTGGGGTTTCTCTGGGGAAGGAACAGATATGGTTTTATTGAAATATTCTTGTTTTCCTTCAAAGACAATTAATTGGATACTGTCATGTTCCAATCCGAAATAGAAATTTATGAAATCACCGGCATTATCCTGCATAGAGTCATTCTGTATTCTGACATCTGTTTGAGTTTTCATATCCTCTTGATGGGTTCCAGCATATTCCGGTAAAGCTTTATCTTTATTAAGTTCTTTGCAGCCTTTGGAATGATTTTCTGGCATGTTTATTCCAGGTCTATATACCTTAATTGGTTCATCTGGATAAAATGCCATCACCAAGGCATGTATATCATATTCAAATTCGTCTTTTGACAAAGTTATATTAATCATTTTGAATATCCATTCTAAGAAACATATGGATTGGTGTTTCTTTCATGACCGATGGTAGTACTTTCCCCATGTCCAGGGAAAACAGTAATATCATCCGGTAAAGTCATTAATTTACGGTTCAAAGAATCCAATAATGTGTTCAAATTACCAGTAGGTAAATCAGCTCTTCCAACGGTTCCTTCAAATAATGTATCTCCACTGAATAAAAATTTGTTTTCTTTAAACAGATAGCAAACACCACCGCTGGTATGTCCCGGTGTATGGATAACAGTAATTTCTGCTCCTGCAAGCTTTATTACATCCTTATCATTTAACAAATCTGTCGGTGTTAATGCTATATTTTTACCCAGAGAAACAGACAAATTCATAGACGGAGTTTCTAAAAGCTCCTTTTCTTCTTCGGAAGCATAAATAGGTATTTGAAAACGTTCCACTATTTCAGAAACTGCCAATATATGATCAAAATGTCCGTGAGTTAAAAAAATAGCAACGGGTTTTAATCCTTCCCTATTTATATTTTGGATAAGCACCTCTGCCTTATCGGCAGGATCTATAATTATGGTTTCTTTTGTATCTTCATTAATTGCAAAATAGCAATTGGTCATCACCGGACCTAGTACATAAGTTTTGATTTTCAAAGACTAAATCTTCCTTTCCACATATTGGAGCATTTCTATTCCTATCAGTTTTAGCCTGTTGTCCTTTCAATGTCAAGAACACTTTCAACACTCCGTAATTTTGAAACAATAAATCGCAATTGTTCCACACTATTAATTTCAAATCCTATACTAATAGTTGCGGTTCCCTGTTTGCTGGTCCGCGCTGTCATAGAGGTAACATCAATTTTGTTTTCTGTTAATATTCTGGAAATGTCAACCAATACACCATTACGGTTATTGGCATATATTTTTATTTCAGCAAAATATAATTCTCCTCCTTGGGCAGATCCGGCACCGGTAGCCCACTCTGCTTCAATTAATCTTGCCCTGTCTTCTTCTGACAGATTCATTAAATTAATGCAGTCTGTTCTGTGAATTGAAACTCCCCGTCCTCTGGTGACAAAACCTACGATTTCATCTCCCGGCACTGGGTTACAGCATTTTGAGAATCGAACCGCCACATCATGAATACCTTCAACTACAATTCCGCCTTTCGTTTTGGCCACTGTGGCTGGTTTATTATCTTTTATTTCAGAAATAGTTTCAAGAACCTTTTCGTCAGTTAATTCCTTTTTATGCTTTTTGTCATATTCATCTTTTAATTTATTTATTACCTGACCTTCTTTTAACCCGCCATGACCCACAGCAGCATAAATCGAGTCCCAATCACGGAAGCCGTATTTTGACATGACCTTAGTCATAAATTCAGGTTTCAGCAAATCACTTAAATTAATATTCTTCGTTTTACAGTAATTGATAATCATATCCTTACCGTGGGTAATATTATCTTCTTTTAATTCCGTCTTAAACCACTGATTAATCTTATTCTTAGCTTGAGTACTCTTAACTATGGCCAACCAGTCTCTGCTAGGGCCTTTGGAATTCTGGGAAGTAATGATTTCAATTCTGTCACCATTTTGAATAACATAATCTATATTTACTAATTTACCATTGACTCTTGCCCCAACCATCTTATTACCTACAGCACTGTGAATGCTATATGCAAAATCAATTGGCGTTGAACCATTTGGTAAGTTCTTAACATCACCTGTTGGTGTAAAACAATATACGCTTTCAGAAAATAAATCCAGATCACTTTTAAGAAGGCTTAAGAATTCCTTATTATCTGACATATCCCGCTGCCATTCCAGAATCTGACGAAGCCAGGTAAGTTTTGCTTCTTCTGTATCTCTGGTGTTCTTACCATCCTGACCCTCTTTGTATTTCCAGTGAGCAGCAATACCATATTCTGCCGTACGGTGCATTTCGTAGGTACGTATCTGTATCTCAAAAGGATGCCCGCTAGGTCCAATTAAGGTAGTGTGAAGGGATTGGTACATGTTCGGCTTTGGCATGGCAATATAGTCCTTAAATCGCCCCGGAATTGGCTTATACATTTCATGAATAACGCCCAAAGCGGCATAACAATCTTTTACCGTATCTACAATAATTCGAACTGCAAATAAGTCAAAGATTTGATCCAAAGTTTTATTCTGATTTACCATCTTTTTATATATACTAAAGAAATGTTTTACCCTGCCGTCTATTTTGGCATCAATATCCATGGCTTTTACATGTTCACTGACTTCTTCGACAATCTCATGAATAAATTCCTTACGTTCAATCATTTTGGAATCTATTTTATCCGTTAAGTCTTTATAGACTTCCGGTTCCAGATATCGGAGGGATAAATCATCTAATTCTATCTTTATTTTAGAGATACCAAGTCTTTGTGCAATAGGTGCATAGATATCCATGGTTTCTCTTGCTTTTTCTTTTTGTTTTATGGGTGTTTGATATTGCAGAGTACGCATATTGTGTAATCTGTCTGCAAGCTTAATTAAGATAACGCGAATATCCTTAGCCATTGCCAAGAACATTTTTCTAAGATTTTCAGCCTGAATCTCAACTTTATCCTTGGAATAATTTAATTGAGTAAGTTTGGTAACACCATCTACAAGTAATGCAATTTCTTCATTGAATACAGCAGCAATTTCTTCAATCGTGTACTTGGTGTCTTCCACAACATCGTGAAGCAATCCTGCTACAATCGTTTCTTTATCTAATTCCAGTTCGGCCAATATAATTGCCACACATAAAGGATGTATGATATATGGTTCACCGGATTTTCTGCACTGCTCTTTGTGAGCATTATCTGCAATGTGGTAAGCTTTTTCAATCATGGAAATATCAGCGGAAGGGTGATAGCTTTCCACAACTTTAACTAATTGTTTATACAATTCTTCCGGACTAGTAAAGTCTGCCGGTGCTTTTATTTCCACAAAATCTGAATTATCAAAATCACTCATTTTAGATTTACTCGCTATACTTTCCATGAAATCACCACCTTTTTAAGAGTTTATCTTCTTATTATAATCATATTTTTATAAAAAATCAATTGATTTATATAATTATGACACTTCCTGATAGGTTTTGTCTATAGTTTTTTGTTCTAAAGTTTTGTTTGACGATGGGTTGTGTGGCCTCCTACTATAATTTCTATGGGGGAAAGTAGTGAAACATGAGGGAATCCAGGGAGAGGTTAATCGTGTTTTTCAGTTGCTACGAACATTTTTGCTTGATTGTTCGCTTTGATAAGCCAACAAGTTGACTTCTCCAATCGTACAATCAAGCAAAAATGTCTCCGCAAACGAAAAACACTTTATTAACCTCTTCCTGGATTCCCTCATGTTACGGTACTTTTGTTGAGAGAAATTATAGTAGGAGACAATTTACGTTCTCGATAAAATGATATGTTTTATTTATCTGCTTTATTATCTGTTTCACTTTTAAAGTAATTTAGATAAATTATAGTGTGGGGTATAATTATTATTCTTATTTTAATAAGCTTCTGAATTACTTTATATTATCTAATAAATTCTTATTTTATTTTCTATTTATTTGTTAAAAATTTAAACAGTTCTTTTATTTAGATAAATACTGCTTCAGTAATATTTCCATAGTTCCATGATGTTATAGAATGAGGCTTGTAAAATATATTGTGAATTATTATTAGTAATTTTATAAATAGTATTGTATAATTGGATAAAGTTGTTAATCAATCACGGATGTTTATTTATGCTTTATATTGGTAGTATTCATGAAGAGTCTATAGAGGATTTTAGATAGTCTTTGTGAGTACGGGAATATTAGTGATTGTCAAAATACGGGGTATAGGAGGATTTTTTATGAGTATTACGGTTGGAGAAATTAATAATTACGATGATTTTGTCAATGCATTATTGAAGGTTGGGATGAGTACAGGGGGAGAAAAGAATAGTGATGGTATATTTGCTTTATGCGACTATTATGGAAAATGTATACAGTGGCACACGGAGGATATAGATACCGATCCCTGGGAGTGGCGGATCAGAGTGTTGGATGAACGAGATGATTTTGCTTATGGGAAGTTCTTTTTTAAGAAAAGCGGGTATATCACTGCTGATTGGTATCCGTATTTTTATGCAGTGAGACGTGGTGGGAAAAGTTTTGAAGAAGATTATTCTGATGGAAATATAAGTTTTTATGCAAAAAGGATTTATGAACTTATTTGCAAGGAAGGGGTGCTGCCTTTGCATATTATCAAGAAGCTGGGGAATTTTACAAAAGAAGATAAGACGAAATTTGATAACGCTATTACTGAATTACAAATGAAAATGTATATTACCATGTACGGAAGAAGTAAGAAACATTCAAAGACTGGTCAGGAGTATGGCTGGTCTTCTACCGTTTTTTGCAAAACTGAAGATTTTTTTGACGGAGATATATTGGAAAAGGCAGATTCTTTGGTCAAAGAACAGGCTTATGAAAAGCTTTATACACATATTCTAGAACTGAATCCAGGCGCTGATTCTAAGAAAATAGAGAAATTTATTCTTGGAAATTAGTATAATAACATGCTTATTAATAAAAATATAAAATTGTTTTCCGTCAAGAGAGGTAAGCAAAAATGAAATTATCAAAAGAGCAATATGAAAATATAAGAAATTGGATGTATAGAAATGCAAGGCCATTGGATTTAGCCAGATGGAGTTCCTATCCCGAAGAATGATCTATAAGCCGAAACTGGTGGCAGGCCAACCAGGCAATTACTAACATGCGATACCTAAAAGGATTTGAAGCATTATATTAATACCAGAAAAACTGAAAATAATTCGACCAGTACCTCCCGTAGACCGTATCTGTTTTTGTAAATTCTCAAAAAAAGTAAATTAACAAGAGGGATTCGCTGGTATATATGAAAAAAGTGTTTTTCGTTTACGGCGACATTTTTGCTTGATTGTCCGCTTGGAGAAGGCAACTTGTTGACTTATCCTAGCGAACAATCAAGCAAAAATGCTCAGAGCAACTGAAAAACACGTTTCATATATACCAGCAAATCCCTCTTGTTTCACACCCTACCAAAGAATTTACAAAAACCCTTCCCCTCAGCAGGAACTATAAAAACACCAAATCATTTCCCTTCATACTTAATAACTGCTTCTACATCATAACCTTTTAATTTGTCACGTCCATTAAGCCCCTGTAATTCCATCAGGAAGATAATCTTTACAACTTCCCCTCCAAGACTTTCCACAAGCTTCGTGATTGCTTCAATAGTACCGCCTGTAGCAATTAAATCATCTACAATAACTACTTTTTGTCCGGGCAAAATGGCATCTTTGTGCATTTCAATGGTAGCAGTACCGTACTCTAAAGCATATTCCATTTCAATGGTTTCGCAAGGTAACTTGCCCTTTTTACGAACAGGAACAAAAGCCTTATTTAGATTATATGCAATTGGAACACCGAAAATAAAACCTCTGGATTCAGGTCCAACAATAATGTCAAAGTCAACTCCATCTAATAGAGCTTGCATTTGGTCAATAGACATTTTTAAACTGTCTTTATTTTGTAAAACTGTAGTAACATCGCGGAAAATGATTCCCTCTTCCGGAAAATCCGATATACTTCTTACATATTCTTCTAACTTCTTCATATAAACCTCTATTCCGGTGCTTTAGCACCATTTAATAATGACAACAATTTTGTGCTTCTGCACAAATTGCCGGTTAATAAAACTTGCTTTTTCAATCTGATCCTATCTGTGTGTCTTAGCAGCTATTTAAATCAAGATCTTAAAAACTTATTTTTTAACCTACACCCATGCATTTCATTTTGAGCCTTTCAAAGCTAACAGGCTCTATCAATTTATCTCTCCATTTATATAAACACCATCAAAAATTATATCACTTTTCCATGAAAATAGCAATTTCTTTCTTGGTTTTTAGGGAAAACAGGAAAATGCAGAATGATTTTTGCATGTTTCCCCTTGGCTAAGATGAATTAAAAAAATATCTATATTTTCAGCCAAGAGTCATATTATACCTGACGCTTTTGGATTTGATAGCTTTGGATTACGATTTGCAGGGAACGAAAGCCCCCATATTCATTAATGCAAGGATAATAAATAACAGATAAGGTAACTGCATTATCCCGGTTTTGGAACATTTTATCCACTTCCATTTTACCATAATGCTCTGATAAATTACTAATAAAGGCTTCTACATCACCAAAATACATAGCATCCATTACTCTTCCATAAGTATTTACCACTTGAAGTTTTAACACATTGGCATTCTTACCAAGTATGCTGGCTCTTCTTACTTTTAAGTTTTTCTCTGCAAAGATTGGTTTAGTATTTCCTTTTCCAAACGGCTCTAGTAATTCTAACTCTTCTACCAGATTTTCATTAATATACCCTAAAGGAAGCAAAACATCAATGGATACCTTAGGTATAAAATCATCTTCTGTTAAGGTGGAATACTTATTTAGCGCCCCCCGAAATGGTTCTACCTGACTATTTTCCAAAGATAAGCCGGCTGCCATTGGATGTCCGCCGAATTTTAATAATAGCTCCTTGCATTTAGTCAGTTCTTCGTACATATTGTATTGCTCTATGGAACGGCCGGAGCCCTTTACCCCATTCTCTGTATTGGTAAGTACCAAAGCCGGTTTATTGTATCTTTCCCGAATTCTTCCGGCTATAATTCCTGCGAGGCTTTCATGACAGTCTTTTAAATATACTACAAGAACCTTATCATCATTCATACCGCTGTCTTCCACCAATTGAATGGCTTGTTCCAAACCTTTTGCTGTCATGTCTTTTCGCGTATCATTAAGTGCTTTTAATTCTTCTGCAATTCTTTTCCCTTCCTCCGGTGTGTCTGCAAGTAATAGTTTAAGCCCTTTCTTGGCAGTATCCAGCCGTCCGGAGGCATTTAGGCAGGGTCCAATAATAAATCCGAGATGATAAGCAGATAAATCAGCAAATTGTATGTTGTTGCAATCAATCAACGCTCTTAGTCCCAGATTCTTTGTAGTCTTAAGTCTTTCCAATCCATTCTTTACAATAATACGATTTTCATCCACCAGATCCATAACATCACATACCGTTGCAATGGCAGTTACTTCTAACAGCTCTCCCAACTCTTTTCTGTCAAAACCAAACCTTTGGTACATAGCCTGAATCAGCTTAAAAGCAACCGCTGCTCCGCATAGGGATTTCCATGGATATTCACACTCCGGCTGCTTGGGATTTATAACCGCATCTGCTTGAGGAATATGATAGACAATCTGATCTTCTTCCATAGTAAATGGAATATCGTGGTGATCGGTAATGATGACCGTCATGCCCATTTCTTTGGCCTTTTCCACCTGTTCTACTGCGGATATACCGTTATCACAGGTAAGAATAGTGTCTATTCTATCTTCATAAGCAGCTTCAATTATATTCATATTAATGCCATAACCATCCCTTATTCTATGCGGGATTTCATAGTCTACGTTTGCACCGCACCGTCTCAGACCGGTATATAGTACAAAGGTAGAGGAAACACCATCAACATCATAGTCTCCCACTATACGAATCTTAGCCTGTGATTTTATTTTTTGTTCCAAAATATCACAGGCTTTCTTCATATCTTTCATAAGAAGTGGATTATGTAAATGCTTTAAATCAGGATGCAGGTAAGTCTCTATGTCTTCTATTGTTTCATGATTTCGATTGATGATCAATCTGGCTAATACTTCACTAACTTTGAATTGTTCCATAATAGCCTGAAAATCAGCTTTCTTATTCTTAATAAACCACTTTTCCATTTTTTCTCTTTCTAAATCTCTTTTGAAGTGTGAAGCCGTAAAGGCAGCTTTCTATTTAGAAGGTTAAATATTCCTTATACTTTGAATTAATCTTCTTCCATAGCTTCCGCAGCTTTTAACATAATTGCGCATTCCACTCTTTTTCTTTGCAGTTCGCATCCGATATCATAGGTATCATCAATTTGTCCCTTGAACTTATAGGAGTTGGCTGCACAACCGCCGCTGCAATAAAATCTTGCAAAACATTCTTTACAGTGATCTTTTGAATATACATTGCATTGCTTGAAATCTTCTCTTAAGTCGGTTCTCTGAATTCCCTCATAAACATTTCCCATAAGGTATTCTGTCTCTCCAACAAACTGGTGACAAGGATATAAGTCTCCCCATGGTGTAACAGCCAGATATTCCGTACCTGAACCACATCCAGACAGACGTTTTGCCACACAAGGACCGCCAGATAAATCAATCATAAAGTGGAAAAAGTTAAAGTCTTTTCCTTCCTTTTTCTTCTTTAACATGTATTTTGCTAACTTATCATATTCTTCAAAAATCTTTGGAATATCTTCTTCTCTTATGGAATAAGATTCCTCCGGCAGTGAAACAACCGGTTCAACGGATATCTGTTTGAAGCCCAGCTCTGCAAAATGCTTTACATCTTCTGAAAAGTCTAAGTTATTGCGGGTAAAAGTTCCTCTAACATAATAATTAGTCTGATTCCGATCTTCCGCTAATTTAATGAATTTTGGAATAATAATGTCGTAACTGCCTTTTCCGTTACGGGAAGGTCTCATTAAATCATTTACTTCCTTACGTCCGTCAATGCTTAGAACCACATTACTCATTTCCTTATTCAGGAATTCCTCTACTTCATCATTCAATAGGATGCCGTTGGTGGTCAATGTAAAACGGAACTTCTTATTATACAACTTTTCTTGCTCTCTACCGTACTTTACAAGCTCTTTTACTACTTCAAAGTTCATTAACGGTTCACCGCCAAAGAAATCTACCTCCAGATTTCTACGGCTTCCGGAATTGGCAATAAGGAAATCCAATGCCAGTTTTCCTACTTCATAGCTCATAAGCTCACGATGTCCGTGGTATTCTCCTTCTTCTGCAAAGCAGTAACGGCATGCCAGATTACAATCGTGGGCAATATGCAGACATAGTGCTTTTACAACCGTTTCACGATTTTTAAATTCATTGATATAATTCTCATAAATATCTTCAGTAAATAATGCACCGTCTTTTATTAATTGTTCTACATCCAGAATAGATTCCCGGATAGCTGATTCTATTCCTTCCATGTCACCCGGTTCTACTTCAAAAAGTTCTGCATATTCCGGTTTATTGTATTTTTTAAGTATTTCTGCAACTATAGTCTCTTTCTCTTTTTCAGAAACCATGTGTGTTTTGGTATCACTCAATTTATCAAATAAAGCGATGATATCATATGCAACATCATCGACTACATGGATCATTCCGCTATTTACATCTAAAACTATGTTGTAACCATTATTTTTATATTGGTGAATCAACGTATTGCTCCCTTCTAAACAGGTCTTTTTATACCTGAACAATGAATGAGGCTATTGCAAAACTGTTATTCTGCAAAAGCCCCATTGAATCCTTTATGTATCTTCCCGCACATTATATGTGCTGCATTTAATGTGCCGTACATTGTAATACGCTGTACATTGCAATGTACTGTACATTATAATGTACCGCATACTATAATATGCTCCTATCATGATGTGCTGCACATCATGTATTGTAGCAGCAGTTTACTACAAATCTATTTGTTTTCGCAGCTTTGATTTCCAACTGTACAAGATGTTTTACAAGCTGATTGGCAAGAAGTCTGACATTCGCCGCATCCGCCCTTTTTCATTGTATCTTTTAAATTTCTGGTATTTAAAGTTTTGATACGTTTCATAAGGTTGCCTCCTTTAATAATTTGTATTGCAATTTTTAGCAATAACTCCATCAACCATTATAACATAACCCCACTATTATGAAAAGAGTTTTTTTAGAGTTTAAATCGAGCAACTAAAGAATGTAATTTAACTGCCAGTTCGGATAAATTATCACTGGCACCTGCAATTTCTTCTACGGAAGCGGTCTGCTCCTCAGTAGCGGCCGATGCCTGTTCCGATGCAGCTGCATTTTCTTCTGCAATAGCTGACAGACTTTCCAGATTTTCAATAATGTCCTGTCTCATTAAATCCATCTCTTCTCCGGAATCGCTTAACTCTTTTACTGCATCTATGGATTTTTCCATGGTTTTTGCAATGGAACTATATCTATTCTTACTGTTGTTTACGCTATTTACTTGTTCAGTGGATATTGTTGACACTCTTTGCATGGTATTTACCGCTTTACTGGTATTACTTTGTAATTCACTTACAATCTCATAAATTACTTTTGTTGAACTAGAGGATTGCTCTGCCAGTTTTCTTATTTCTTCTGCAACTACTGCAAAGCCTTTTCCTGCATCTCCCGCTCTTGCTGCCTCTATGGCTGCATTTAAGGACAATAAATTGGTTTGTGCAGCAATGGATTCTATTACATTACTTGCTTCACCAATTTTATCTGAGCTTTCATTTGTCTGCATAATAACCTGATAAATTTCATCTATTGCGCCGGTACTTTCTTCTGTTATTCTGCTTAAGGAATCGATTTCTTTTAGGCCTTCTGTTACCACATCTGTGACCTTGTTGGAGGCAGAATATACATTGCCAATATAACTTCTGACTTTTTGCATTGTAGTTCCTAATTCTGAAGCTTTTAAAGTACCCTCTTCCGTATGTTTCGCTTGTTCTGTTGCTCCCTGGGCTATTTCTTCCACTGTTTTTGCCACTTCCTGAGCGGCATTGGCAGTTTGCTGTGATGTTGCGGTCAGTTCTTCGGAGGCTGCTGCCATTTGTTCGGAAGACAGATTAATTTCTCCTATAATATGTCTAAGTCCATCGGTTATCTTTTGCAGCGCCCTTGCCAGATTTCCTATTTCATCATTTCTGGATAAATATTTTTTATCCCCATCTTCTCTTAAATCCAAACCAGCAATTTTACCTGCATATTCCACCGTTTTTATAATTGGGTTTGAAATAGAGCTCCCAATTACATAAGTAAGAACAATACTTATAACAAGAACAATGACTGCAACCATCATGATGTATCTTTGCAATTGTGGTATTGCACTTAATAGTTCATCTTCTGCTGCAACCAGTATAAATGTCCAGTCCGTTCCTTCTATTTCTGAATACCCTGCGTATTGTCTGTTTTCATTAAGGATATATGTAGTGGTACCTTCTTTTTTTACCAGCATTTCTTTCACAGCTTCTGCCGCAGAAGAAATAGTATTATCGTTCTTTGCCTCTTCCAATAGATTATACTGTTTAAATACTAAATCCGTATTGGGATGGCCAATAACAGTGCCATCCTTATTAATTATATAACTATAACCAGTTTCCCCATATCCAATATCATCTGCTATCTTGCTCAGTGAAGCCCCGTCCTTGCGGCCTAATAATGCGGCAACAGCCTTTCCCTCCTGTTTAATAGGAACTACCTGTATTAATGCCAGCTCTCCCGTATCCACACTGACAGTAAAATCAATACTGCTTTTACTTCCATTAAAAACATTCATCAAATCACTTGATTTATCTAATTGAATCGTATTTCCGCTTGAATACTGTACATGTCCATCTGAATGCAATATTCCCATTTCTTCAAATTCAGATTCGTTTAGCAAGTTTGCAAGTATAGACTGCTGTTTTGTCCATTCCATTCCCTTAACTTCATCCAATTCCGCCATTGCTTCTAAAACCATAGTACCCGCTTCCAATCGGCTGCTTTCCAGTTTAGCTGAAGTTTCTGCCAGGGATTTCATAGCGTCCTTTGATTCATCAATTACAATGTTACCAGATATTTTTGATGCCAAATAACCTAAAACAATTAAGGATAGTAATATTAAAGTTGTATAGTAGACAATCAATGTTGTTTTGATACTTCTTCTTTTACCGTTTTCTTTATTTTTCTTTATCATTTCTATTTTCCTCCCATTCCATATTACATCTTTTACAGATGTAATCCCGTACCAAGAAATAGCTTTAAGGACTTCTCTGTTTGGTATCTTTTATGACCTCTTTTGATTTGTTCCCTCCTTGTCAATATTTGATGAAATTTGTTATATTAGCGAATTTCATCAAATATTATAGAATATTTATGTAATAATTTGTACTAATAGAAAACAAATGTCATTGACATTGACATGACAAATTTCATAGTTATAATTGACATATACACACAAATGCATTACATTAATTCAATAATGGTCCAATTTTAGTTTCTTATTAAAAATAGAATACCGGTACGTGGTTTGATATATATGAAATTTTTATTATTGAAAGGGAGTAATAATTTGTTTAATAAAATGACGTTTGGAAAATGCCTCAAATTATTACTTGCTACTTTAAATGTACCTATGAGTCACTTAGCCAAGGCTATCAATGTGGATAATTCCCTTGTCAGCCGTTGGGTTCATGAAAAAAGACTTCCCTCTTATGTTGCTTCTTACATAGATAATATCGCTGAATACCTTTCCAGAAAAATCTTGAATACCTATCAGATTAAATTATTGGATGAGCTTTATCTTGATTTGATCGAACACGATAACATACGGGAGATTACCAACAGAGAAAAGATACGAGCTTTATTATACAACTCCTTAAATTACTCTATAGAATGTAAAAAAAAAGAAAAGACATCTACTGACATTTCAAAAAGCAAAAGTCAAATTGCCGTTAGTGCCAATATGATGGACATTCCTCAAACAAATATTACAAATTCTGTAGATTTGTCCAGCAACGACAAAATAATTTACGGCATTTCCAACATCTTTTCTACTGTCATTACAATGCTGGAAAAGGCAAGCAAACATAAGCGCAGGGACAATAATATAATATATTTCACTTTGTGTAATTACCTGGATAATTCTTTTTTTTCTGATAACAGGATACTTTATATTCAGAAGCTGCTGCAAAAAGTTATTGAGAATGGCTGGAAAGTATACTTTTTAATACGGTTAGATAATAATATAGAAAGAATATTACGGTTTATACATTTTATACTGCCAATCGGAGGCAGCGGAAGTATTAACGTCTATTATTTTAATAAATATGACATATTTATGCCGGGGAAAGAAATGTATATTGTATCCGGTATCGGTACTTTATCCTGCTATCCGGCCGGTCAAAGCATGGTAATTAACTGTGGATTTTATTTAAAAAATAAATCCGCAATTGATATTTTTACAAATTACATAAACTTACTTATACAAACTAATGCCTATAGTGCTATAACATATTATACCAAAGACAAAAGCGAGGAATATCACCATTCCTTATTGGAGATTACAGGGAAACCCGGTAGTCAATTTGATTATAACAGTAATTTTAGTATGTACTATTTACCTGAGAAATTATATAGAAAGTTTCTTTGGAAGACTAAGCTATCCCATCAAGAAAAATTGCTATCCTTACAATATTATAAAAAGCAATGGAGTGCTATTGTTGCCAACCTGGAGAATCACCAATATAACAGTATCTACTTTTCCGAAACCCTGGAACTTTTAATGAATAATCAAATTCTTTGTCTTTCTACTTATTCCGGATTTGAAAAAGTAAAATTGGGAGTCCAGGATATGATTGATTATCTAGAGCATGTGATTCATTTTATTATGACATATGATAACTTTCAGGTAGCCGTTATATTTCAGGATACTAACTTAGTAAAAAACAATGGATACAGTTATATAATCAAAGAAAGAAGAGCTGTTTATTTTAATTCACATGGTTCATTTGAAAGTACGGCAGAAGTACGCTTGTCCATTGAAGAACCTATGACAGTGAAAGCATTCTCAGAATACTTTAATATGGTTTGGGAAAAGATTTCCCCTATTAATAAAGATAAAGATGAAATCGTTACATGGCTTCAGTCTTATATTACTATGCTGTATAAAAATAATTAAAGAATATATTCTAGAACAATAAACTGTCATTCTGAGCCTTTTAGGAAGAATCTCATTACGAAGGTAAGATTCTTCCTGCATGGGATTTTGCAAAACTGAACTTTTGCTCTCAGAATGACAGTTTATTGTTTGTAATCACCCCATCATGCTAATAGAAAGTTTCCTATATAAAAATAATCCAGCCTAGCTTATCATTCCTCCCAACATTCCACTAAACAGGCAAATCATTAATACCGTCATGGTTCTTCCAGCTTCAATTCCAGCTAAAGTATTTCCTAGAATAGAAACAAACAACAGTATAACAAAATATAATCCACCCATTAACAGGCCCCACAGAAATCTCTTTTGATCCACATGCTTACCAAGTAAGAAGCCTCCTGCAAAACAGGATAAAATATAGGTTAATATGATACCCCCACTTAATATTCCATTGGATAAATCTAATTTTAGCATGAGAAAGGATAATAACAGCAATAGAATTCCGGTTGCTATGTAAGAAATTACCAAATCTTTTAGTATAACAAGGGCTTTGGAATTCCGATGCAATACTTTGTCCATATAACTCCTCCATAATGATTATATTGTAATATATTATCACAGTTGGACTAATATTCTTATCTTGACAAAGTATTATGCAGAACTTCACTGTATGATTATTGACTTGTCCAAAATGGTAATTAGTGTTATACTACACTAAAATATTTTTAATTAGAAATATAGATTAACAGAATTACTTATTAAAAACAAATTCTATACAGAAAAGGAAGTGATTCCATGAAATATATTGATTTACATGTTCATTCTACTGCCTCAGACGGCTCCCTCACTCCGGAGGAAGTGGTACAATTAGCAGTTGAAAGCCAATTATCCGCCTTTGCTTTAACCGATCATGATACTTTAGCAGGTATAAAAGCTGCGCAGGAAGCTGCCAGTCAAGCTGCGGAAGAAGGTAAGCCAATTGAAATCATTCCGGGAACAGAAATCTCTGCGGCATATGATAAGAAAGATATTCATATCCTTGGATTATTTGTTGATCCGGATAATCAAATTCTAAATGAGGAATTAAACAATGCCCGGTTAGAGAGAGACAGAAGAAATGAAAAAATGGCTTCTAACCTTCAAAGGGCAGGTATTGATATTACAGTGGACAAAATGCGGGAAACAGAAGGCGATGCAGTTTTAACAAGAGCACATTTTGCCAAGTACATGGTAGCCCAGGGATACGTAAAAACAAATCAGGATGCCTTTACCAAATATCTTAACTCCGATAGTCCCTATTATGTTCCCAGAGAGTATCTAAAACCGGAAGAAGCTATTAAGCTTATTCATAAGGCCGGAGGCCTCGCCATTCTTGCCCATCCTTTATTATATAAATATTCCTTAGAAGGTGTGGAAAAGCTGGTGGCATATTTAGTTGATTTTGATTTGGACGGTCTGGAAGTTATTTATTCCGCCAATATGGGTTTTGATGAAGGACGCTTAAGACATATTGCTAATAAATATAACCTGGCTATAACCGGCGGTTCCGATTTTCACGGGGCTGCAAAGCCAAATATTAAATTGGGTGTGGGAAGAGGAAATATTCGTATACCCTATTCCATATTAGAAAATCTAAAAGAAAAACTGCATAAAAAAATATAAAAATAAAAAACCTTTCATTATGATCATTCGGCAATGCCAAGTGCTAAAATGAAAGGTCTTTTTCTTTTACTACTTACTTATAAACTGCGCCACTTTTTATTCTTTATCTGATTTCTCTGCTGTAGCTGATTTTTCTACTTCAACGATAGCAGCTTTTTTCATAGGTATACGGCAGTTTTTGTTATTACCAAATTCAACGATAACAACTTCATCCATAACATCAATAACTACACCGTAGAAGCCGCTTGAAGTAAGTACGCTGTCTCCATCTTGAATTGTAGATAATAATGCCATATGCTCTTTCTGTTGTTTCTTTTGAGGACGTATCGTCATAAAATAAATCAACGCACCCATAGCTGCAACCCAAATCAGCATCATCCAAGGTGAACCGGCAACTGCAGCACCCTCTGTTAAAAATAATAAATTATTCATAAAAATAATTCCTCCTAATATTTGTGTTTATATTATGCTTCGCCTTCGGCAAAGCCTTCTAACTTAGCTTTTTTATACTCTTTATATCTATTCTCTTCGATGGCATTACGGATTTCCTCCATCATGTTATTATAAAAATACAAGTTATGCATAACTAGTAACCGTAATCCAAGCATTTCCTTTGCTTTCAGCAAATGTCTGATATAAGCTCTGCTATAATGCTGACAGGCCGGACACTGGCACCCTTCTTCAATTGGTTTATCATCTAATTCATACTTTGCATTCATTAAATTCATTTTACCATGATTGGTATAGGCATGTCCATGTCTTCCATTCCTGGAAGGATATACACAGTCAAAGAAATCCACACCTCTGTCTACCGCTTCCAAAATATTGGCAGGCGTTCCAACTCCCATTAAATAAGTCGGTTTTTCCAAAGGAAGGTATGGCACTGTCTCCTCAATAATGCGATACATTTCATCGTGACTCTCACCTACAGCCAAACCTCCAAGAGCATAACCATCCAAATCAAGTTCTGTAATCCGCTTGGCATGTTCAATTCGAATGTCTTCAAAGGTTCCACCCTGATTAATGCCAAACAGCATCTGATTCTTATTAATAGTGTCCTCTAAAGAATTCAGACGCTTCATCTCTTTCTTACAACGTTCCAGCCATCTGGTAGTCCGGTCCACGGAATTCTGCATATATTCTCTGGTGGCAGGATGAGGCGGGCATTCATCAAAAGCCATTGCTATGGTAGAAGCCAGGTTAGATTGAATCTGCATACTTTCTTCCGGACCCATAAAAATTTTACGTCCATCTATATGAGAATTAAAGTAAACCCCTTCTTCTTTAATCTTTCTAAGACCGGCCAAAGAAAACACTTGAAAACCGCCTGAGTCCGTTAGAATAGGTTTGTCCCATACCATGAATTTATGGAGTCCCCCAAGCTTTTTAATCACTTGGTCACCGGTTCTTACGTGTAAATGATAGGTATTGGATAATTCCACCTGGGTTTTTAATTGTTGTAAATCAGTTGTTGAAACTGCTCCCTTAATGACTGCTGCTGTTCCAACATTCATAAATACCGGTGTCTGAATTGTGCCATGAACGGTATGGAATTCACCGCGCTTTGCATTACCGTCTCTGCATATTAATTTATACATATATCTCAACCTTCTAATTATTCTATTAAAAATAATTTGTATATTTCAAAATAATTAATAACTAATGTTACAAGTATACCTTTATTATATTTTATTTTCAATAAGAATTTTTAAACTATTGAAAATTTCACAAAAAAGTATGGTATTCTTATTTTGCTTTGTTGCAATTTTCCATATTAGTTGGTAAAATATATAAGGTATACGACTTAAAATTATTGTAAAGTTATCATAAAAATTCTACGAAAGAAGATTCCTATGTCAATTAAAAATACCTTTAGAAAAACTTTAATATTGTTTTCCATAGTTCCCATTATTATTGTTGCTGTTGTAGCTTATTATTTTATTACAAGAAAACTTATAACCGTAACTACAAATAATTTACAACAACTTGCTGAAACCAACAGTAATGGTTTGGATGCATTAATTGAAACACAGAGAACGGAAGTGGACCTTCTTTCTATTCAAAATGAATTATATCATTTTACTTCCCTGAGCAACACATCTTCCTTAGTAAACACTTCTTTTTTCAAGGATGCTTATGAAGATGTCTATGAATTATTGCAGCAGCGCAGTAAACTGAATCCTTCCTGTGAAAAGATTACCGTCTATAATGCCAGCAAAGAAGTAGTAGCCAGTTCAAAAGAAGAGTATGTAGGTCTGGATGCATCAGATAGTTTGACCCTTTCCTACATCCGTGAAACCGGTAGAACTGCTTATGGTGTAAGCGGTCTTATTAAGCATGTAGATGAGAATAATAACACAGATTATTATATTGAGATTGGTTCCGCCATCTTAGGAAAATCTCCGGATGATCTTCCTGTTATCGGCTATGTGGTAAGTACTATCAGCATATCCTATTTTAATGATTTTCTTAAATCTATTGAAATGGGCCATACCGGCTTTGGTCAGGTTCTCGATAAAAACGGGAAAATAGTGTATCATCCAAACGCAGATTCAATCGGAAGAGATGTTAATTCAGATAAATTAAGCAAAATTATTAATAATTACTATTCCGGTTCTATATCCAAAAGCGGCACCTTTAATTTATATCATAGTGGTTCTGAGAAGATTTACGGTTATAGTGTAATACCAAAGCTAAACTGGGTTCTTGTTGTACAGCAGAATGTTTCCGAAATAATCGATTTGGCAAACATTATTATATATGTGCTTGCTATGACTATGATTGTTTTAATGATCTTAGTAATCGCCGTAAGCTCCTCCATATCTAAGGCATTTACCGATCCTATAATCGAATTAAAAGATGTTATGATGGCTGCCGCAGGAGGAAACCTTGAGATTCAGTCTAATATCCGGCTAAAAAATGAATTAGGCGAGCTATCCAGAATATTCAATAAAATGCTTCATATTATCAGAGGTAATTATAACGATTTATCTGCAATGCACGAAGAACTGCTCACCAATGAGGAAGAACTTAGAGATAATTATGAACATATTGAATACTTGGCGTACCATGATGTGCTGACTAAACTTCCCAATAAGATGTCATTCATCGAAAAAGTAAGTAAGATTCTGGAGGCCTCAGGGGAAACCGAACAAATACATGCTATTTATTTTGTGGATCTGGATAATTTTAAAACTATTAATGATACCCTTGGTCATGATTACGGTGATCAGTTATTGGAACAGACCGCAGAACAGTTAGTTAATATGGCAGGACCAAATGATATTATAGCAAGAGCCGGAGGAGATGAATTCCTGCTTTTCCGTAAAAATTTACGTTCCAGAGAAGATGCCGGAGATTTTGCAGCAATGGTTATCGATTCTTTTAAAGACCCTTTTAATTTAAATGGTGAAATTGCTCATGTTTCCATGAGTATGGGTATTGCTTTATACCCTCATAATGGTGATCATATTAACGCCTTAATTAAAAATGCAGATATTGCAATGTACAGATCGAAAGATACCGGTAAGAACAAATTCACTATGTTTTGCCGTAACATGGAAGAGGAATTAAGTCGAAATGCACTGATTCTTGATATTTTACGAAATGCCATCCACAGTAAAGAAGTCTATGTTAAGTATCAGCCTCAGTATAATATTAGTACCAATACAATAACCGGTTTTGAAGCATTAATGAGAATTAATAATTCTAAATTAGGCAATATTTCACCTGCTGAATTTATACCAATTGCTGAAGAAAGTGGATTAATTATCGGGTTAGGAGAATGGATTTTAAGAGAAGCCTGCAGTTTTAATAAGAGTTTACTAGATCAAGGTTTTGCTCCTTGTATTGTATCGGTGAATATATCCACTGTCCAAATTAACCACCCGGAATTTGTGAATATGGTGGACAGCGTACTAAAAGAAACCAATTTACCTCCTGAATATCTGGAACTTGAAATAACAGAAAGCACTTTAGTTTCCTCCCTAATTGATGCCACTATTTTATTAAGTAATCTGCAAGATTTAGGTGTACATGTGTCCTTAGATGATTTTGGAACCGGATATTCCTCTTTGAATTATCTTACAACCATACCAATTAATACATTAAAGATAGATAAGTCTTTCATAGATAATATTAGTAAGAATGATAAAGATGCCTGTATAGCAGATGCAATTATTCAGCTTGCACATAGCATCCAGGTAGATGTAATTGCTGAAGGTGTTGAACACGAAGAACAGTTAATTGTCTTAAAGAAAAAGAATTGTGACATTGTACAGGGTTACATATTTAGCAAACCTTTATTACCATCTGCCCTTATAAATTTATTAAAGAGTAAATAGCAGTAAAAAGCATAGAAAAGGGGTGTGGTAAAATGAATATTTCATACCGGCTGCGGATTGTAGTATACTATCATTCTACTCTTCCATATCCGGTATGCCTATTCTATTTTACTACAGCCCTTTTTTCTTTGCCCATTTTAAAATAATTTTATATATTAGAAAATAATTATTCCAAAAAAGTTTGATTATTTTCTTGACAATTTAAACAATCCAGTGTAAGATATAAAGGCAGTTGAAAATCTAGGGGATTGGTCAAATGGTATGACAAGGGTCTCCAAAACCTTTAGTGGGAGTTCGATTCTCTCATCCCCTGTTTACACTATCCAATTGGATAGTGTTTTTTTTGTTAACTATTTGGAGAATATACTTGATAATACCCTTGTGGATATCCACATATTGGACATATCTCCGGAGCGCATAATCCTCCCATAATATTACCGCAGTTGGTACAGATCCATAATGTTTCCTCCGGTTTACAAAATACCTGATCCCGCTCAATTAAAGATGCGAAGTACCGGAATGTCACTTCCATATTCATTTCAATATTTGCAATTCCATCAAATAATGCTGCAATATTATTAAAACCTTCTTCTCTGGCTACTTCAGCGTATTGCCGATATAATACACTTCCTTCATTCTCTTCTGAAGTAGATGCTTCTATGAGATTGGTTAATGTATCCGGCAATTGATAATTATTCAGTAATCTTAAAAAAACCACAGCATGTTCTCGTTCATGATGAGTTGCAATATCAAATATATTTCCAATTTGTATAAATCCTTCCTGTCGGGCTTGCTGAGCATATATTGAAAACTTTGTACCAGAAATTGCTTCTTCGTCAAAAGCGTTTTGCAAATTTGTATATGTCCTGCTTTGCTGAAAATCCATAATTATACCATGCTCCTTTCAAAGTCAGGTTGAAAAAATTTACAACCTTTGAAAGAATTTCAACCATTGAAAGGATTTCAACCTTTGAAAGTATGAAATTCTTTCCAACCTTTCTCCTCAAATCTATATACCTATTATTTGTTATATCTTATGATTTTCATTTATTTTTTATGTTATAAGGATTTCATAAGTCAATTCTAATTATTTTGTAATACATGATTTGTTCTGTTTTGGTTAAACTATCATTGAGGTGATAATTATGTCATATGTTGCTCCAGCATTAAGGGAAAAATTCGAAACCCTTTCAACAGATTTACAGGATGTTATCTTAGAAAGAAATGTTCAGTTATATACAATTCATGACTTAATTCATGTTTTGGAAGAAATTGTGTCCGAGGAAGAAACTCAGCCCCAAACATAAAATATATAGGGATAGGGAAACTTCCTATGCTTAAGAAAACAAGGTTTAAACTAAATAATAAGCTGTCATTCTGATTGTAGAAATTCAGAACAACTGAATTTACCTCAGAATGACAGCTTATTGTTTCTTACTTAATCTAAGTTTTTATTTATTAGCTGCCCGATTATATTTTAATTTGCATTTGATAACATCAATGATTTCTCTCTGATTTGCTATTTCATGCTCTATGTCTCTGGAAACTTGATTGGAAATATTGGCAGCTTCCAAAATAGGTTTCATTATCTCTTTTAATTGGCATCTTCTTGTTTGGTTTTTTTCCAATGAATTAAATTTGTGTAAAGAACTCTCTTTGGACTCAATCTCTTCTGTTTCTATCCCTTTTTCTTCCCCATTAGATTGCAGTACTTCTATAGATTGAATGCCTTCCTTGATTATATTTAGTAACATATCCGAGCTATTTATTGCATCATAGGCTTTCATTTCTATGATAAGCTGGCTGGCCTCTAATTGATCTAATATTGATTTTAAGCTATGAAAATATTCTTTAGAACCTTCCTTTACTGTTTGTGTATGTAATGCCCCCACAACGTTTCCTCCCTTGGTAATATAGATATCTATTTTAACAGGTTTAAAATCTCCCGGATATTTCTGATACCGATTAATTTAATCTTAGGATTTTTGATAGTTTCTTTATTCACCTGAGGTAATATACAAGTCTCATACCCCAGCTTAGCTGCCTCTAAAGCCCTCTGTTCCGGCATATTAACCGCTCTTACCTCTCCCGTTAAGCCAACCTCTCCAAAACATATAGTTTTGCTGTCTAGCTCTTTATTCTTATAGCTGGACAGTATGGCAAGCACAATGGCTAAATCAAGAGCGGGTTCATATATTCTCATTCCACCGGCAACATTGATATATGCATCCATACCGGACATATGAACACCAAGTCGTTTTTCTATTACTGCCATTAGCAGATTCACTCTGTTGTAATCCGTTCCTGCTGCTGTTCTTCTTGGCATATTAAAGTTTGTCTGGCAGATAAGAGCCTGAACCTCCACTAAAATAGTTCTGGTGCCTTCTAAGGATGCTGCTACTACAGATCCCGGTTCTCCCTCCGGCTTCCCCTGCAGCATATATTCAGAAGGATTACTTACCTCTGCCAAGCCTTCATTTCTCATTTCAAATACACCAATTTCATTGGTGGAACCGAAACGATTTTTCACTGCACGAAGGATACGATAAGAAGCAGAATTATCTCCTTCAAAATATAATACCGTATCTACCATATGTTCCAATACTCTGGGACCTGCAACTACACCTTCTTTGGTAACATGTCCTACAATAAAGATGGATATGCCTAAACCTTTTCCGATTCTCATTAGGGTTCCTGTTGTTTCCCTCACCTGACTTACACTGCCCGGCGCTGCACCTATTTCTTCTTTAAACATGGTTTGAATCGAGTCAATGATTACGACCTCCGGAGATAATTTCTGGATAGTATCATCGATACGGTCTAAATTGGTTTCACTCAGTAAAAGCAGTTCACCTTCAAATTTACCCAATCTTTCTGCACGCAATTTAATTTGTTTTAAGGATTCTTCACCGGAAATGTATAATATTTTATGTCCTTTGGCTGATAATTCACGGCACATCTGTAAGAGTAAAGTAGATTTACCGATACCCGGATCCCCTCCTACCAATACTAAAGAGCCAGTAACAATCCCGCCTCCCAGCACTCTATCGAATTCCCCGATTCCAGTGTTTATTCTTTCCTCTTGTGTTGTTGTAACTTCTGATAATAACTCAGGTTCCGGATACTTTATACCAGTATTAGAATATATTGTTTTTTTCGCTACCGGTTCTTCTACAAAGGTATCCCACTGTTTACATCCGGGGCATTGTCCCATCCATTTGGTGGTTTCATATCCGCATTCTTTACAGTAGAATACCGTCTTACTTTTTGCCATAGTTATCTCCCGTTTCTTAGGGTGCATCCGAAAACTGCTTATCCCAAGCTGGGTCTTGAGTTTTTAGACACGCCTTGACTTCCTAGTGTTTTTACAAATTAATTCCATTGTTATTAATATATATCTAAAATACGTCTTGTGTCAATAAAAAAGGAACTGTTTGGGGCAATTATAGCTCCAAACAGTTCCAAAATCCTTATACAGGATATTTAAAGTTTTACTACCCTTACTTCTGAACGTTGATTTGCGCCTAATTCCACACTAAGCACCAATTTACCGCCTAGATTCGTTTTCATCTTTCCTATATTGGTGTCATCAATATACACTTTATACTCTTTCTCTGCTTCAAGCTCTAAAGTAATTTGTGTATCCTCAAAACCTTCTACAGCGAAATTAACTTCTCTATCAGTTATACTTAAGTTCTTTACTGCGGTTCCCGGAACGGATTCATAAACGAACAGACCATTCTTCTCAAGCTTAGTAATTTCCTTAAATGTTTTAACTTTGTAAAGATCTCCTGCATGTTCAAAATCAGATACTTTTGATTTTTCCCCAAGGGTGTAATTGCCAAAACTTATTGTCCCATTACCTTCTTCGCGAATTAATTCTTCGATAACTGCCATCCTTAAACCCTCCTAGTTTCATTAAATACTTATTAAGTCCTCACATTTTTGAATGGAACATTTGTTATTATGTTCTTTGAACGGGTCCTATGAACAGATTCAGAAAATAAGTTCACAGAACAGGTTCGTAGAACCTAATCATATTATACAATATTTTGCTGACATTATCTATAAAGAAATAAATTATTTTCTCGAAATTTTAATTTCCTTGTCGACAAGGGTAACCTTAGCTGTATCACCGCTTTTAATGTTTCCATCCAATACTTCTTCTGCAAGCTTATCTTCAATATTACTTTGTATTGCTCTTCTAAGAGGTCTTGCACCGAACTTCTCATCAAATCCCACATCGGAAATATGATCAATGATTTCCTCCTGAAGATCTAAATAAATATTCATTTGCTGTTCAGATCTCTTGGTAATGGATTTTAACATAATTTTGACGATGCTCTTAATATTTTCTTTGGTCAAGGAGTGGAAAACAATTATTTCATCAATTCTATTAATGAATTCAGGTTTAAAGATTCGTTTTACTTCATCCATAACTCCCTCTTTCATTTTCTTATAATCTTCTTTTTCATCAACTACAGAGGCAAATCCTAATCGTTTTGGCGAAATAATATTTTGTGCACCTGCATTGGAGGTCATAATAATAATAGTATTCTTAAAGCTCACTCTTCTTCCCTGGGCATCTGTAATGTGTCCGTCATCTAATACCTGAAGTAAAATATTAAATACATCGGGATGGGCTTTTTCTACTTCATCAAATAAAATTACGGAATAAGGGTTTTGTCTTACTTTTTCACTAAGCTGTCCCCCCTCATCATAGCCAACATATCCCGGCGGTGATCCAATGAGTTTTGACACACTATGCTTTTCCATATATTCTGACATATCTACACGAATCATCGAGTTCTCACTGCCAAACATAGCTTCTGCCAATGCTTTGGAAAGTTCTGTCTTACCCACACCGGTTGGTCCAAGGAATAAGAAAGAGCCAATTGGTCTGTTGGGATCTTTTAGTCCTACACGTCCTCTTCGAATAGCTTTAGAAACAGCATTGACAGCTTCTTCCTGACCAATTACTCTTTCATGTAAGATATTCTCTAAGTTTCTTAATCTTTCTGTTTCTTCTTCCGCTAATTTCTTAACTGGTATCTTAGTCCAGCTGGAAATAATATCGGCAATTTCATTCTCACCAACTACCAATTCACTTGCCTGTTTTTCTTTCTCAGTCTGTACCTTTAACATATTAATTTTATTCGTGATTTCTTCCTGTTGTTTTTTAATCTCACCGGCTTTTTCATAAGCTTCCGCTTTAATTGCTTCTTCTTTTTCTCCATCCAGCTTCTCTAATTCCTGTTCCAATTCTTTTACCTCAGGAGAAGTAATAAAACTGCTTAACCGTACTTTAGAAGCAGCTTCATCCATTAAGTCAATGGCTTTGTCAGGAAGATAACGGTCATTGATATATCTGCTGGACATTTTAACCGCCGCTATTAAGGCTTCATCCGTTATCTTTACTTTATGATGGGCTTCATAACTGTCTCTTAAGCCTTTTAATATCTGAATCGCTTCCTCTTCGGAAGGTTCTTCTACCACAACCGGTTGGAAACGGCGTTCCAAAGCTGCATCTTTTTCAATATACTTACGGTATTCTTCTCTGGTGGTTGCACCGATTAGCTGCAATTCACCTCTGGCTAAAGAAGGTTTTAGTATATTAGAGGCATCAATAGCACCTTCTGCACCTCCCGCGCCAATAATGGTATGAATTTCATCGATAAACAATAATACATTGCCATCATTCATTACTTCACTTATTACTTTTTTAATACGTTCCTCGAATTCACCTCTGTATTTAGATCCGGCAACCATTCCGGATAAATCTAAGGTTAATACTCTTTTATCCTTGATAATCTCAGGTATATTGCCTTCTACAATTTTAATTGCAAGACCTTCTGCAATAGCTGTTTTACCAACACCTGGCTCACCAACTAAGCATGGATTATTCTTAGTTCTTCTGCTTAGAATCTGAATTACACGCTGAATTTCATTTTCCCTTCCAATAACCGGGTCTAATTTTCCTTCCCTTGCATACTCTGTTAAATCCCTGCTGTATTGATCCAGAGTAGGTGTATTGGATTTGGCTTTTGATTTGTTCTTATTAGCAGCATACTCATTCTTTGCGGCGCCCATATCTGCTCCAACTGCAGTTAAAATGTCGATATACAGTTTTTGAATATTAATTCCCAATGTATTTAGTAAGCGTACCGCGATACAATCGGATTCTTTTAGTAATGCAATTAGAATATGTTCCGTACCAACTAATTGGGCTTTCAGACGCATGGCCTCTCTATAACTTTGGTCAAGAATACGTTTTGATCTTGGTGTAAATCCGTCTACCTCCAATACTTCCGTGGAAGAACTGGGAGCAATTAGTTGATTTACCAATTCTATTACTTTATCCTTCTCTACACCATTTTTCTCTAAAACTTTTGATGCCACACCATCTGCTTCCAACAATCCAATTAGCAGATGTTCTGTTCCCACATAATTATGAGACAGTTTATATGCAGTTTCTGTAGCAGCTGTTATGGCTGCTTTTGCATTTTCAGTAAACTTATCGTTCATAGTAATCCTCCATACTTCCAATGCCTGCGGATTTAGGCGCAAGCACAATATTTGTAAAGCGAATTGTTTCATAATTCATTTTATGAAATGATCTTGATTTTTTCGCTTTTTTTATCTGTTTATGACCATTTGGTCACGGCAGTTCTTATAACTATCAGACCGCTATTCCTGTCTGCTAAACCGCACCTATTTCTATACTATATTGGGCAGCTTCTGACGAATATAGTCTGCTCTAAATTTATCTCTTTGAGTGCAGCTGATTGCTTTGTCTAATTGGTATTGTAAATTACCCGGCTGTATTTCCATCATTAATTCATGTACATTGTAATTCTGACCAACATGAATCAATTCCATGTCTATACCAAGTTTTAGCTGAGCCAGCAAAGACATTGCATCGGAAGAAGAGACCTGCTTTGCATATTTTAATATACCATAGGAACGATAAACTTTGTCCTCCAGCTCATCATAACTGTTGATAAGCAAATATTCTCTCTGTTTTCTTTCCTGTCTCATTACTTGTTCTACAATTCCATTTAATTTTTCAATAATTTCTTTTTCGGTACTTCCCAATGTCTTTTGATTGGATATCTGATATATACTTCCAAAGCTCTTAGAAGCTTCACCATAAGTACCTCGCAATGCAATTCCGTATTTGCCCAATTCTTCAGCTAGTTTTGCAATTCTGCCGGCTACAGTAAGAGCTGGTAAAAACACCATATAAGAAGCTCTCATACCGGTTCCTACGTTGGTAGGGCAAGAGGTTAAATATCCATACTTCTCAGAAAAAGCATAATCAAATAGTTCATTGGCAATGTCATCAACCAGATTTGCTGTTTTAAACGCTTCCCCTATGTTCATTCCACCTGTAACAGACTGAATACGTAAATGATCTTCTTCATTAATCATAATACTTACCTTTTCATCTTCAGATAGAATTAATCCGGTACTTTGCTCCTTCTCTACTAAAAGAGGGCTTATTACATGTCTTTCCACCATGGCTGTTTTATCAATTTCAGAAAGTACATTTACATTACAGGAATTATATCTATTATCGGTTTGTGTTTCTAAAACTTTACCTGCTTCTCTTACTTCCTGTACCAATTGATTTGCCTGTTGGTCATTCAGCTTGATAGAAAACGGGTATTTTTTTAAATTACGTGCAAGTCTGACTCTGCTGGAGATAACAACATCGCTGTTCTTAGCTGCTTCTTTATACCACTTAAGCATTGCCTATCTCCTCCTTCTTTAATTCACGAATCCGGTCTCTTAGCCTTACAGCTTCCTCAAATTCTTCTTTTTCAACTGCATCCTGTAATTGGATGGTTAATTTATCTATTTCAGAAAGTTCTTTTACAAGCTTTTCTGTATTGGTTTCAAAGTTTTTTGGTTTCTTTCCCGTATGGGTATCCGCCCCTTGAATACTTTTAATACTATTATCCAGCATGGCTTGAAATTTTTCATAACATCTTTCACATCCGAATCTGCCGATTTTCATAAATTCAGAATAGGTCATACCGCAATTGTCGCAATGCAATTCCTTTTCCACACTGCCTTTTCCCTGGGCTGTTCCGCCATAATTACCTAATATGGTAGACAATAAACTGCCTAGGGTCAATTCCTGATTCATTATAGGTGTTCCCATTTGAAAAGATGTATATTCAGTAGCACATTCCTCGCATAAATGCTGTTCTGTTTTTTCTCCATTGATGATTTCCGTATAATATACCCGCGCCTCATTCTTTTTGCATTTGTCGCATAACATAATAATTACCTCCTTTCAATCATCATCGCTACTATTAATTACAAACTCACAAAATATTTCATCTATAATTTCATGAATCTCTTTACAAGAAATATTTTTGCATACTGCTTTGGCAAGAATAACTTTCAATTCGTTACTTAACTCTTCCATTGCTTTCAATTTATTTGTATCAACGGAGATTACGGTGCCCCTTCTCCGGTCAAGTTTCACATAACCTTCTTGCTTTAATATGGTATATGCCTTATTCACTGTATGCATGTTGATTCCAATATCGTCAGCTAAATCTCTTACGGAAGGCAGATTATCTCCTTCGCGAATCTCTGCACACGCAATACCAAATATGATTTGATTGCGTAATTGGATATATAAGGCTTCCTCGCTATTAAAATCAATTGATAGGAACAATTCATCCACCTCCTAGTTATATTTGTTATATACATACTATAACACTCTTTGTCATTTGTCAATATTTTTATTATTCTAATAGTATTATCTTAAATAATTGAATTATTGATTGAATTATTATATGAATACTAATCTCTCATTAAAATCTTACTAAAAAACCACAACATATATGACTTTATTAAGAGTAAGAAAGCCAGTAAATGAATTCATTTACCAGCTTTCTTATGTTTATAATATTTTTCCTATTGTTAATTTTTCTATTACATAAAGTTATTCATAATTTTTTATAACATTACTTATCCTTTACGATAAATATTTACTATGTACTGTCTCATATCTCCATTTTCTGCAGTTACTGCAATGATAACGGTATTGTTGCCAATCTGTAATGGATAGGTTCCTGTACCTGTTACGACAGCACTTTTATTAACTGCCTGTGCAGAGACTACTACAAAATCCACTGAATTCTCGACTTCCATATTATATGACTGTTCTAAGGAAGAATTAAAGGTTGGTGTTAACTTATAACCTTCAATATTTAAAGTCTTTAACCAGTTATTTGGATTATAAGACTTGACTGGTATCGGTGCTGGAGCTGCCGGCATGTTGTTAAATACCGGGATAGAGAAGGCAATGGGCTCATTCATCATACCACTGTATGCAGTATAAGTTTTCTTTGCTTCTGCCGCAGGTGCCTCTATATTAGCCATATACTGGTGTGAAAAAGTCGAGTCCGGTGTTACATTAAATTTTTGTAAATATATAGTGTCCTGTCCTCTGCTGATATAATTTCGACCTATATGATAGGCGCCTCCTGCAATGGCATCATACGGGTTATCCCAAGGTATACGGTACAAAGCATTTAGTTCTGCACTGGTGGTTCCGTCTTTGGCATATTTTAATCCATTGGCTACCGCTCCTCCTGGAGCTGTACTGTGATATGCACCAATATTATAAAAATTATATAAACCTTCCAAACCAGAAACAGTGCCGGATACACTTGTGCTTAAAGAAGTCGGCCCTGTAACAACCTCCTGCTTTACTCTGGTTGCCAGATGATAAGGGCTGACACCGGAATACAACGCTGCTTTCACAAAGGTTTCCCCATAGGTAATGGTTTCTTGTACACCATATTCATTTATGAAAGTATAAGATTTATTATACAGTGGTGTATTATATAGTATTCCTTCTACACCAGTGACATTCTGATATTCACTCTTATATTTCAAAAGTTCAAATTGAAAGATTCCCTTGTCATTTAGGAAGTTTCTGGGATCCATATAATAAGCAATGGCTTCTTTAGATGCATTCACCCATGTACTTCCATCAAAAGGAATGAAAGTATCTTTATTCCAATCATAGGCACCCTTCTCTATGGATTTCCACTCTATGCTTTTGCCGTTGGAAATTAAGCTGGCTCCCAGTGTGCTTTCCTTTTCTATGGCAGTATTCCAATCAATACCTGTATGATAAGCTTCAAATATCCAGGATGGATACTGTCTGTGTAATTCCCGAAGAAGCGGCTTGTAGTTTTCAGGGAAACCCTGATTATTCATTTCCTGTTCAAACTCTTGTTCCGTCAGGCCTCCCCCAGCCGGTGTCGTAGGTGTTGGTGTTGGTGTTACCCCAGGACCATCCGTTTGTCCTAATTTTATTTGTTCCGCTTTTACATATCCATAATATACATTACCTTTATATTCAACGGATAAAAACATCCATGGAATGGTATCCGCAAGATAGGAACTGTACATGGTTACTTTTTGATTCACCGTTAGTATAATTGGAGTATAGCTTAAATCATATTGATAGTTACTATAGGGATCCTGATATAAATAAGTATCTGAAACAGCAATGTATCCATCAGCAGGATATGTAATATTTAAATAATCTATCTGTGTGGGAGTTGGTGTTGCTGTAGGGGTTGGCGTCACCGTTGGCGTTGGTGTTACCGTTGGTGTTGGCGTTACTGTTGGTGTAGGTGTGGGCGTTACCGCTGGCGTCGTTACACCCTTAAACAATACCTGATCTGCCGGAATGTACCCGCTATAGTCTACTCCGCTTACAGGAAAGTTGATTGCAAACCACTTTTTCCCGTTCTTGTCGTTTACTTCTTTGGTAATGGTTATAGATTTACCCTTATTTAAAGATACTGTTTTTCCGCTTACCTTATAAGTTAAATATTTATGAGAGTCTCCTGCACCGGTTCTTATTTTAACCGCGGAACTGCTGTTAACTTTGGCATCTACTGTATCTTTTAAAGTGAGCTTAACATAGTCACTTAGAACATATCCTATATAAGTTTTATTACTTATCTTAAAAGTAATGCGGTACCATTTTCCATCTTTTATTTTTTCATTTAATACCGTTACTTTTGTATTCTTTGGAATAGTAGTTACTTTGGTACTCTTAGTTGTGGGTTCTTTACGCACATTTAAATTACTAGTTGTAACTGCAGCAGGTATCTCATAACTTGCACCGGCTACTTTTTCCCCGCCCGATGAGGTATTTCTGCTGGAACCTTCTTCTTTCTGGTTGTTTGGTTCCTTTGTGGGAGTCGTAATAAGATTCTTAGTATTAAACAATACTTGGTTACTTAAAATATACCCGCTATATTCTACACCGCTTACAACAAAATCAATTCCGAACCACTTTTTTCCATCCTTTGTAACTTCTTTCTTTACAACAACAGCCTTGTTATTTTTTAAGGTAACTGTCTTACCACTTACTTTATATGTTAAATAGGCTGCGCTGTTCCCCGCCGCTTTTTTTATTTTTACGTCTGAACTGCTATTCACTTTTGCGTTATAGACGGAATCAAAACCAATCTTAACATAATCACTTAAGACATATCCTACTATGGTTTTTTTATCTTTCACAACGGATATACGGTACCATTTTCCATTATTTGTTTCTTCATTTAAAATGGTTACTTTTGTATTCTTTGATAAGGAAGTTAGCTTTTTAGCAGATGTTGAAGCCTTTTCACGAACATTCAAATCTGTACCTGTTATCGTTCCGGGTATTTTAAAATCCGAATCTTTTGTAGTAACTTCCGTTTCCTTTCCAGAATTGGAAGATTGGGCTTTTTCTAACTTAATATAGTCGGCCATAACATAACCGTTGGATGATTTATTATTAAATTTGAAGGATATTTT